>OMTP01000030.1 GCA_900313955.1 uncultured Lachnospiraceae bacterium
GCCTTCTTCCGGAGCGCATTCGATTTTCGCCGCCTGCTTTTGCGGCGAAAATTATTAAGTGAAGGAAGAAGGCCTTTGTGCGAAGCGCCGAAGTGACCACCCGTGAACAGTAACCATTTTCTTGCTGTTTCATACGGTTTCATTCATAAATTGTTCATATTGACATGATATCATCTATTTTATGGACGATCAGAATCTTTCACCGAAACAAACTGAAGATGATGAGGGAGAGTACCATTTTCTAAAGGAGACAGTCAAGGAGAAGCCGATTTCCGGAAGGCGGGTGCTGTCGAAGGCCCTTTTTGCCATTGTCTGCGGGGCTCTTTTTGGTGTGACTGCGGCCGGGGTTTTCTACGGTGTGACGACGAGCGCCAAGAGCCGGGCCGCATCCAGGGTGACTTTTTCAGAAGATGAGGGTGGGGAAGCTATGTCTTCTTCGGCCCCTGCGGTCGAGACGCCGACGGAGACGTCAACGCCGACGCCGACGCCAACAGAGACGCAGCCGACGGAGCAGGATGAAAATGCCCTCGCTCTTGCGGATTATGAGACCCTGAATGCAGCCATGAAGGAGATTGCCGACAAGGCAAATGTTTCGGTCGTGGAGGTGACGGGCATCAAGTCTCAGGAGGACTGGTTCCAGCGGACCGACACGAGCACGGTGACGCAGTCCGGTCTGATTGTAGCTAACAATGGGACATCGCTTCTTATATTAACTTCGTCCGATTCCGTGGCGGGGGCCAATGAGATCGCCGTGACCATGCCTGACGAGACGATTGCCAGGGCCAGCCTTGTCAAGAGAGATTCCAATACCGGCCTCTGCGTGGTCAGCATTCCCCTGAATACACTCGGAGAAAGTACGCTTGCTTCCTGCGCGGTCGCCGATCTTGGCAATTCTTACACCGTGAGTACGGGAGATTCCGTCATTGCAATTGGAAGCCCTTTGGGGTATAGTGATTCTGTTGCTTACGGTGAGATCACGTCCACGAAGAACACAGTTTCCGTTGTGGACGGGGAGTACAATCTCCTCACAACTGACATCCAGGGCAGCCCCGATGGCAATGGCTTTCTGATTAATTTAAAGGGTCAGGTGGTCGGATGCATTTTCCAGAAATACGCCACCCAGAACACAGCCGTCGTCACGGGCGTACCCATTTCCCTCTTAAAATATCTCATTGAGGAGCTCTCCAACAATAGCAGCCTGAGTTACGCAGGCATTCATGGCCAGAGTGTGACGCGCGAAATTTCGAAGAGTTCCGGAATCCCTGTGGGCGTCTACATTTCCGCTGTGGAAGCGGATTCGCCGGCTCTGGCGGCGGGCCTTCAGGCGGGGGATATCCTTGTGAAGATGGATGGTCTCGATGTGAGCAGCATGCAGCTTGTTCATAACAAGCTCACGTCCATGAAGCCCGGTGACACGGTTCCGATCAAGGTGGAGCGCACCGGTCCGGACGGCTATGTGGAATTTGACTTTCAGTTGACGATCGGAGAGGCTAAGTAAGATGAAATTTTTGAATGAAATGCGGGAAGGCAGCCGCATTCAGGATGTATATCTCTGCAAGCACAAGCAGCTTGCTGTCACACGCAACGGTAAGAATTATGAAAATGTGATCCTGCAGGACCGCACGGGCACGATGGACGCCAAGATCTGGGAGCCCAATTCTGAGGGGATCGGCGATTTTGAGGAGCTCGACTACATCTATGTGGTCGGTACGGTCAGCTCCTATAACGGTTCCCTGCAGGCGTCGCTCAAACAGGTGCGCAAGGCCACCGAGACCGAGTATATTCCGGCTGACTACCTGCCGGTCACGAAAAAGAACACCAAGATGCTCTACAGCAAGCTCTGGACCTATGTCGAGAGTGTGCAGAATCCTTACCTGCACCAGCTGCTGGTCAGCTTTTTCAAGGAGGATAAGGAGTTTGTCCGCTCCTTTGCCCAGCACTCGGCGGCCAAGACGGTCCACCACAGTTTCGTCGGCGGCCTCCTCGAGCACACCGTCGCCGTCACCAACATGGCGGATTTCATGGCGTCGCAGTATCCGGCCATCAACCGCGATCTGCTGATCACGACGGCCCTTCTTCACGACATCGGCAAGACCCGTGAGCTCTCGCTCTTCCCGACCAACGAGTACACCGACGATGGCCAGATGCTCGGCCACATCACCATTGGTGCAGAGATGGTCCACGACCACTGCGCAAAGATCGAGGGGTTCCCCGAACTTCTTGAGACCGAAGTCAAGCACTGCATCCTCGCCCACCACGGCGAGTACGAATTCGGCTCCCCCAAGAAGCCTGCCCTCATCGAAGCCATGGCCCTCAACCTCTGCGACAACGCCGACGCCAAGATCGAAACTCTCACAGAAGTTCTTGAAAATGGCAACGTCGACGAGAAGTGGATGGGCTTCAACCGCTTCTTTGACTCCAACATTCGCCGCACGGACGAAAAATAAAACATCGAAAATGAAAATGCACCGCAAGGGCTCAACTTGTGGTGCATTTTTTGAGGCCGCGGCGGCGCCCCAGTGGCGCCCAGTGGTGCAAAAATGAGACAGGAATGAAATAATTATGAACAAGAATGATATGATTCAAACCACAATCGATGACATGACAAATGAGGGCGAGGGCATCGGTCATGTTGATGGATTCACACTCTTCGTCAAGGATGCTCTCCCGGGCGACATTGTGGAGGCCCGCATTACCAGGCCGAAAAAGACCTATGCTTATGCACGGACGGAGAGAATTCTGGTTCCATCGGACGACCGCTGCGGCGCCCCCTGCATCAATGCCCGTCGCTGCGGCGGCTGCCGCCTGCAGGAGATGACCTATGGTGCCCAGCTCGCCTTCAAGGAGAAGAAAGTCCGGGATGCACTGACCAGAATCGGCGGGTTCGATGGGGAATCGCTTCCCCTGCAGCATGTGATCGGTATGGAGACGCCTTTCCGCTATCGCAACAAGGCGCAGTATCCGATCGGCAATGACGCAAGGTCCAAATCCCCCTCCCCTGTTGCCGGCTTCTACGCCGGTCGCACCCACAGCATCATCCCTGTCTCAGACTGCCTGCTCGCCCCAGAGGAATACGCCGATATCCTGGATCGTTTTCTCAAGTGGATGAACAAATATAAGATCCCGGCCTATGACGAGACGACCGGCAAGGGCCTTGTCCGCCATCTCCTCATTCGCAAAGGGTTCTCCAGCGGCCAGATTCTGGTCTGCCCCGTTGTGACCCGCGAAAAAGTCCCTCACATGCAGGAACTGTTAGATCTGCTTCATTGCTCGGAGCAAGCGGGTTCCCCTGCCTGCTCTGAGCAGATAAATATCTCTGGCGCAATAGCCGGCATCCGCAGTGTCTGCCTCAATGTGAACAGCAGGCGCGGCAATGTCATTATGGGCGACAAAACAATTCCTCTTTATGGCGATCCCTGGATCGAGGATCAGCTCATGGGGCTCACCTTCCGCATCTCCCCGCGCTCGTTTTACCAGGTCAATCCCGCCCAGACGGAGGTTCTCTACACAAGGGCTCTCGAGGCGGCGGCACTCACGGGGAGCGAAGTCGTCTACGACCTCTACTGCGGGATCGGGACCATTTCCCTGTGTCTGGCCAAAGAGGCCCGTCAGGTCTATGGCGTCGAGATTGTGCCGGATGCTGTCCGCGATGCCCGCCAGAATGCGGAGCGCAACGGCATTTCCAATGCGCATTTTTACGCCGGGGCTGCTGAGGAAGTTGTTCCGCGCGGTTATTTTGAGGAAAATGTCCCCTGCCCCAAGGCCGATGTGGTCGTCGTCGACCCGCCGCGCAAGGGGTGTGCAGAGTCTCTTTTAACAACCATCCTGCAAATGAACCCTTCCCGCATCGTCTATGTCAGCTGCGACCCGGCTACCCTGGCCCGCGATCTCAAATATCTCTGTGCCGGCGGCACTTACCGTCTGGACTGTGTTCAGCCTGTCGACCTCTTCCCTCAGACCACCCACGTCGAGAACGTCGCCAGACTCAGCAGAAACTGATGATACCACGTTACAGTTCACGGATCAGCCAGAACTGTCTCGAAAAAGCACTTCCTTCGCGGCCACCCCTCAAAGGTCCACTCCGGAAGTGCTTTTTCGAGGCAGCAACTGGCTGACGAGTGAACAGTAACGATACCACTGGGGACGGTTCTTTTATCTTCATCTGAGGTTGCACTGCGAAGTCGTTTGCGCTATAATGTATTACAAAATTGTTAAAATTTGATTTAGAAATGAAGCAGTGCAGTCTTCAAGAGATAAGAAGGGAATAGGAATGAAGAGAAAGAAGATATATCAGTTTTTCGTGAGTGCCATTGCCTGCGTCTCTATGGCGGTGAGCCCGGTTCAAGTCGGAGCCAGTGCGATCACGACCAGCGAGACAGAGCCGGTTGTGGAGGCAGCGGCGGATGTGCCGGAGGTGGCGACATCCATTTCCAGTAACACTGCAGCGACGAACGTTGTCGGCTCTGCCAATTTCAGTGACGTTGTGAAGGGAAAGTACTATTACGACGCCATCCAGTGGGCGGCGACGAATGGCATTTCCAGCGGCGTCTCCTCAACGAAATTCGGCGTGAGCGAAGTTTCTACCCGGGCCCACGTCGTGACTATGCTCTGGAGAGCGGCGGGAAGCCCCAGCGTCACAGGGAAAAACCCATTTTCAGATGTAAAGAGCAGTGATTATTATTACAGCGCCGTCCTGTGGGCTGTCCAGCAGGGGATCACCGTTGGCACAAAGCCTGATCAATTTTCTCCGGGCATGGGATGCACACGAGCCCACGTCGTCAGCTTCCTGCAGAGAGCGTATAAAGCAACGCTCAATCAGCAGGCGGCATCCGAGCCATTTAAGGACGTTTCCAACAAGAATTACTACTACAATTCCGTGCGCTGGGCTCTCAAGTACGGGATCACAAGCGGAACGACCGCGACCACATTTTCGCCGAATAAGAGCTGTACGCGCGCGGACACCGTCACTTTCTTATACAGGGCGGTCAAAGCGGCCGCGAGCGCTTCAAATGCGGGCAAAGTGACGCCGACGCCGACACCTACAGCGACGCCGACACCGACCGTCACACCTGCCGCTGCCAACACAACGGAAGAAATTGTCAGGCGCAACTCGACGATCGGTAAGGACGCGGCGCTTACAGACGGCGTCTATCGCTTTGTCTCCGTGGCAGATGCAGGCTTCGCCATGGCCGTCGACGGCAACTCTCTGAATGACCGCGGCAATATCGAAGTCAGCGCCACCAGGACAAATGAAACTTCCCAGTGGTTCAACGTCAAGTCCCTGGGCGACGGCATTTACGTCATCAGCAACTTTGCGTCCGACAGACGCCTCTCCGTCCAGTATGCGTCTCAGGAGGACGGCGGCAATATTCAGCAGTTCCATGTGACGGATCATGATGCGCAGAAGTGGTACATTCGCAGGCTCACAAGCGGCAAGATTGTCATCGTCAACAAGTACAGTGGCCGCGTGATTGAAGTCTCCGGGAAAAACGTCGCTGAGGGGGCCAACTGCGACCAGATCAGCGAGACAGATTCAGCAAATGCCCAGTGGGATGCGGTCCGGGTCAAGAATACGACCCGTTTCACAGGCTGGGTTCTGCGCGACAGCCAGAGATACTATCGCAGGAACGGCGTGCTCCTCACCGGCACCCAGGTAGTCGACGGAAAGACCCTGCACTTCAGCGATAAGGGCGTTCTCTACTACAAGATCTACGTCGACGGCTACTATTATGATGAAAATGGCATGAAGGCTTCCGTCAAGTCCCCGTACCGCACGACCATCAATGGCAAGAAGACCCTGAAGACACTTCTGCAAAATGCGATGGTTCCCTGCGGCCGTACCCTTTATATCTGGGGCGGCGGCTGGGGCGGCTACAATGTCGACACCGCTATCATCGGCGTCCCGTCTGACTCCTGGAGCTTCTTCACCGAATATGCCGATTCGAATTACGATTATAAAAATTACCGGTACCAGTACGGCAAGGGACTCGACTGTTCTGGCTTCATTGCCTGGGACGTCTACAATACGGCCTATACAGCGAAGAATCAGGCCAACATCGTCTATCAGTCCAGCACCGTCGCCACGGAATACCAGAAGAAGGGCTGGGTCAGACTCGATGACAAGAAGTATTACCCGGGCGACATCGTCTCTATGAGCGGCCACGTCTGGATGTGCCTCGGCACCTACGACGACGGCAGCATCCTTCTCGTCCACAGCTCGCCCAACGGCTGCCAGATCAGCGGCACAACCGGCACCGCTGTCGAGCGCGCCGCCTACTACATGAGTAAGTACTATCCCGAGTGGCCCTATAATGTCAGAACCGTGGGTACCGGCTACACCAAGTACATCCACAAGGGCACCTGGATCACCGACGGCACCGGTCTTCTGACCGACCCCGAAGGCGTCCAGGGCATGTCCGCCGATCAGGTCATGAAGATGCTCTTCGGCGAGTAATATCGAAACTTTTTGAAAATGCATTGGCGGACGTCCCCCGGGGCGCCCGCCATCTGTGGTGTCGGGGAAAATGCGGTGTGCCACCGGGGCGCCACTGGGGACGGTTCCGATCAAGATTTCAGGGGAGAAAAGAATTATGAAGAGGAAAATGTTTTTCGCGGCTACGCTTGCCGCAGTGATGGCTCTGGGCCTGGCGGGCTGCGGCCAGGCGAAGACGACGACTGTCGGACTTGTGACAGAAACGGGCGAAGGGTATACATCAACTGCAAATGAACTCGCGGGCGGGATCAACTCATTTACATCAGAAAATTCCGCTGCAGCTAAGCTCTACAAGGTGACGGACAGCAGCGAGGATGCCTACACCACTGCCTTCGATCAGGCGGCAAAAGACGGTGCAGGCATCGTCGTCACGGTGAGCGGCAATGCCGAAGTTCCGCTCTACAAGGCTCAGAAGGCGCACAAAAACACCAGATATATCATTTTCAGCGGTGCGCCGCGGAAAAATGCAGATGACGATGCAAGCTTACGCAAAAACACCGTGAGCGTCGCATTTTCAGCCAAAGACATGGGATTTATGTCCGGCTACGCGGCCGTGAAAAATGGTTTCCGTAACCTGGGGTTTTTGAGCGGCGAGGAGACTGACACAAGCGACGCCTATAAGAATGGCTTCGTGAGCGGCGCCGAGTACGCCGCCCAGGAGGATAACCTGACTGCAGGCGGCGTCATCATCAACACGGAGTTTGCAGGGACCGACGAGCTCATGCCCCTCAGAGCCACCGACGCCATGACATGGTACGAAAATGGTTGCGAGTTTATTGTGACCGATAAGCCAAGCCTTGCTCCGGCCCTCCTCACTGCGGCAAATGCTGAGGACGGCAAGACCTGTGGCTTCCTCGGCTTTACGCCGACGACCGATCTTTCCACGGACTGCGTCCTCTTCTCTTCGGTGCCCGACTATGAGGGGGCGACTGAGGCCATGCTGACCGCGGCTGCCAAGGGAGGCAATTCTTTCTCGGGCGGCAAGACGGTTGAGTGCGGCTTCACTGAAAAGGCCATCCGCCTCGAGACCAATTTCTCAAATCTGCAGGGGCTTACGGAGGACGCCTATAACAACTTCCGCTCAGCCGCTCAAACAGGTCTTGAGCTTCCGGACAAGATTACCATCGTCACCGAGAGTGAGCAGCAGCCCGTCAACCCCGCCGCCTTGAGTCAGCAGACCACAGAGGCAACCTCTGAAGCAACACTTAGCAATTATACACAAAATACAAATGGTTAATTTGTAGAAATTGTCGGTTTCCCCCCTTGCAGTTCGAGATTTCTTTTCATATAATAATTGCCGGATTTGATTTTTTACATTTGTGTTAAGAAATGGCAAGGGAACCAACAGGGACGGTTCTGGCGGCTCCATTGGAGAGCGACCATCAGAACCGTCCTTTTTGGCCCTTCGCATGCGGGGCACGAGAACTGGTCCCGAGAGTTTCCCTTTGCCGTCATCCTTTTGAAAGGAAGTTGAAATGAGTTCCGATCCTGAGATTCGCCGCGAGCAGAGCAAGAAGATTCAGATCCTGCGGGCGTTTTCGATCATCGCCGTAGTTATGATTCATACGTGTGCCCTTGGGGCTGTGGGCGTCGTCATTCGCCCTTTCCTCAACTTCGCGGTGGCGCTTTTTCTGGGGCTGTCCGGCTACCTGACCCGCGTCGACATCCCGGACATCAGGGCATTTTATAAGAAGAGACTTCTGAGAGTCTTTCTTCCCTACACGATCTGGTCGTTTATTTACACGGCTGTTCGCGGCACATGGACGGACCTGCCGCTCGATTTCGTGACGGGATACGCCTGCGGAGCATTTTACTACATCTCCGTCTACATGCAGCTGACCCTGCTGGCGCCGCTGGTCGGCCGTATGGTCCGGTCACGCTATCGCTCGCTGGGCCTCCTCATCACGCCAGCGGCCATTTGCTTCGAGTATGTGCTGGAAATCATGGGCCACGGCTTGCCCAAGCCCTACAACGAAGTCTTCTTCCCGGTCTGGTTCATTTTCTTCTTCACGGGAATGATCCTCCGCGATGATATTGACCATGGCCGCACCGATCTCTTCACGAATCCTTCCAGGCGCGGCTACTTCCTGCGCGGCCTCGCGGTCTCTTTTGCTATGACCATCTGCGGCCAGATCATTGAAAATGCCCTCTGGAAGTATTTTGGCAACGGCCACATGGCTTACACCCAGATCAAACTTGGGGCTATGACCACCTCGCTCGTCGTTATTTTCACGGCCGTCGCCTGGATTTCTGACCGTCGGAAGATACCTTTCTCCACGCGGACAGTCAATGCTCTTGTCGGCCTCGGCAACATTTCCTTCGGCATCTACCTGACCCACATCCTGTGCAAGGATTTGCTGAGTAAGTCCCTGTGGTCAGCCGTCGAGATGGCCTTCCCCCTCACCGGGATCGTTGTCCTCGTCGTTGACGCCGCGGCCGTCCTTCTCATGAGATTTGTCCTCGGCAAGAAGGTCAGCCGCGTCCTGGGCCTCATCTGATTCTGTCACTTTCCCCTCAGCTTCTCAGTGAAGTTGAGGGGTTTTTTGAATTGCTTCCCCCGACTTGTAGGTTTTCGTCCAAATCGGGGGAGCCGCAAGGCATCAAGAGACAAATCAGTTCCTCTGCCCCGCTGAGATCTAGGGGTAGACGGGGGAGATGCAAGGCCTCAGGGGTTACAGTTCACGGGGCACCCCGGCGCGGAGCACAAAGACCTTCTTCCGGAGCGCATTCGATTTTCGCCGCCTGCTTTTGCGGCGAAAATGACT
>OMTP01000068.1 GCA_900313955.1 uncultured Lachnospiraceae bacterium
ATTTGCGGGGTTAATTTTTGTCTCATCGACCACGCAAATTCTACTTTTTCAGGTTTTGCGGGGTACCCTGCCCCGCAAATCGCTCCTTTCATTGATTTGCGGGGTTAATTTTTGTCTCATCGACCACGCAAATTCTACTTTTTCAGGTTTTGCGGGGTACCCTGCCCCGCAAATCGCTCCTTTCATTGATTTGCGGGGTTAATTTTTGTCTCATCGACCACGCAAATTCTACTTTTTCAGGTTTTGCGGGGTACCCTGCCCCGCGAATCGCTCTCTTCCTTCATCTGCGGGGTTAATCAGCCAAGGGAGTGACTCAGATCAGCCCCCGGTCCTTGACGAGTTGGTAGGCGAGGACATGCATGGCCTGCTCGAAATGGCCTTCCGCGATAAGGACATCAAGGTCTGAGCCAGTGAGTGTCGTGACGTCGAGAAACTCCGTGCTGTCAAGATCCTGGCCGGCAACTCTCCTGCACTCGTCCGCGAAGTAAAGATAGGCGTAGTTGTCCGCCACCGTTGCGTCAGAGGGAATCTTCATGAGGAAAGTCCACTTGTCAGAGACATAGCCGGTTTCTTCCAATAACTCTCTTTGGGCCGCGGAGAGAGTGTCCTCCGTACCCGGCGCATCTCCGCCGTACTCGCGGCCGTCGGCGCGCTCGATACCGCCTGCAGGAAATTCCGTCGTCACGCAGCCAATGCCCTGGCGGAACTGGCGCACGCACACGAAGTTTCCATCTTCATCACGGGCGACAATGACAGAATAATTCTTACGGCTGTAATTGTAGAAAGGCCCCATGACGTCGCCATTGGGCATCTTGTAAGTAAGCTCACGCATGTCGATCCAACGATTTTTGACAATGTGCTTCTCTGAGATCTTCTCCCAGCGCAGATCCTTATCGTAAACCATACCTGTCTCCCTCCATAAAGTGAAGCCATGGGAACAAAGCTGTTGCGTCCCCGGTGCTTTCATACTGACAATTTTTCCTGTGGCACAGGGTCATCCTCGATCCGATGGATGCTTTGTGCGTCTATCTTTTTGCGCCGCTCAGCCATCTTGGGGAGAAGATAGTCATGGTAGACAAAGTCAGAGATAGCGGCGACGGGGATGGCGAGGAGGATGCCGACGACACCGGCCATGCGGCCAAGAACGATGATGCAGATGAGGATCCATATGCCGGGAATACCCAGAGTACCACCGAAGAGGCGGGGCTTTAATACATAGCCATCGATCGTCTGCAGAATGATCGTGAAAATGAGGAAGACCAGAGCCTGCATGGGATTGACGAGTACCAGAATAAAGCCGCCGATCACAGCTCCTACGATAGGGCCGAAAGTCGGGGCAAGGTTGGTGATGCCCACGACAGCCGAGATGAGGGCAATGTAGGGCATGCGTGCGATTGTCATGAAGATGGCGTTGGCGATGCCGATGATAATTCCATCAATGATGTCGAAGATGACATAGCGGATGAGGATGCGGTTGCAGCGTCCCCAGAAAGACGCCGTCTCCTCGAAATGCTTCCCCGACAGAAGCAGGTGGAAGAAATGCGCCGCCCCCTTAAGAAGCCTCTCCTTGTCGCACAGAAAATAAATGGAAATAATGAAGGCGATGACCCCGTTCATGATCTGTGTCCCGATACCGGTCACTGTCGTGAAGAGATTGCCCGAGCTGTTAGTGAGGGCGGCAATGGCCTCGGAGATCGTCTCCTGACCGTGCTGGGTCAGCTTGGAAATATCGATGTTATATTTCTGCGCAAACTCTGTGAGAGCCGCCAGCGCCTTGTTGATGGAGCCGGCGTAAATGCCCAGGTTGCTGATGAGAGTCGTCACGCTCTTTACGAACTGAGGGATGAGGGCGACAAGCAGGATGACCAGGAAGAAGACAATGAGGATGAGGGAAATCGCCACACTGATGTACCAGGAAGATGCCTTCTGTCTCTTTTTGAAAATGTTCTTCCGAATCCATTCCGCTAATGGATTCACCACATAGGCGATGACGAGCCCCCCGATAACCGGTGAAAGGAAGCTGAAAAACTTCCCGATCCCGCTGAAAATGACATTTAAGTGTGTGAGGAGGACATAAGCCAAAACACCCGCCAGAACCGCGACCGTCGCCCGTCCCCATTTTTTCTTCAAACTTTTTCCGTCAATCTTTCCCATGATGAATGCGGGTTCAGTAGATCCCGCCGCTCCTTTCCTGTATCCTTTTATCATATAAGATATTAGTACAAAATCCAAGAAGTGCAGAGAAAACTTTATAAGAATTTTACATGTGGGGAACTCTTCCCATAGACAGGCATTTTCCGTATAATAAAAAGAGAAGGTAACTGTTCAGGACGGGCTCTTTGCGGAGAGAAAAACATGTCCTCAGCGGCGAA
>OMTP01000008.1 GCA_900313955.1 uncultured Lachnospiraceae bacterium
TTCGCCGCTGAGGACATGTTTTTCTCTCCGCAAAGAGCCCGTCCTGAACAGTTACGAAAAAAGGGAGTACGACCTATGTCTGATCAAAATAAGAAAGATCAACACCTGCCATCGGAGATGGGAAATGAGCTCTTTGCCCCGCCGGAAAATGACTTCGGCCACAAGATGGGCTTTATCCTGAGCATTCCGGCCGCACTCGTCACAGCCTTTCTCATGCTGGCCTGTATCGTGGGAATCGGGATCGGCGGCGGTTCCGTAGCAGTCATCATGACTGTGTTCAACGCCGTGCTGACAGTTACATTTGCCGCGCTCGGCGTGCAGCAGAAAAGGATCTCCGACAGCCTGCAGGATTATCCGGCCTATGTGCGCTATCTCCTCAAGTCACCGGAGGCGACTGTGCGGAAGCTGGCCATTGTCGCCAACACCACGGAGGCCAAAGCCCGCTGGGAGCTGGAGTACCTGGTCAAGAGGGGATTTTTCCGCGAGGGCCATCTCGTCGACAATCAGACCCTCTTCCTTGTGACAGAGAAAGCGTATGCGGAGCATCAACAGCTGCGCCTGTCGGGAAAGAGCGCAAAACAGGTGGAGACAAAAAAAGAAGGGGAGGACAACCGGAAGTTTAACCCCGAGGTAGCGGAAATGCTGAACAAAGGCCAGGACTACCTGACCCTTATCCGTCAGGCGGAGACGGCCACAGAGGACACGGACACAAAGAAGCAATTCACAGACCTCTTCGACATCACGCGCCGCATTTTCTCAGAAGTCTGGGAGCACCCGGACAAGGCGGGCAAGATCAGCCTGCTCGACTCCTACTACATCCCCACCACGTCGAAGATTTTCAAAACCTATGTGGGGTTTGGCCAGGAGACAGGCGACCAGGTAAATGAGACCCGCGCGGAGGTCGCAGGTTTCCTGCCTACCATAACGGAAGCTTATAAAAATGTCTACGACAGCCTCTTTACTGAAGAGGCCATCGACATTTCGAGCGACATCAGCGTCATGAAGACCATGATGAAGCAGGACGGCCTCATCGACGACGATTTTGGAACCCAAAAGGGCAGTTCCCATGGTTCCTCACAGGAAAACAAAACATAAAGGAGAAGATAATGGAGACAGAGAAGACAACAACAGCGCCATGGGAGAAGGCGGAATATCAGACAATCGAGCCGGCTATGCCTGAGGCCAGAGAGGTTCCGGCCGCTGCCCCTGAGGAAACAAAACCGACGATCGAGGGCGCCCCGGAGCTCACAGAGGAGGAAAGGAAGCAGATCCACGACTTTGCCGCTTCGATCGACCTCACCAACACAAAGGGCATTGTGGAATTCGGAAGCGGCGTGCAGAAGAAAATGGCGGATTTTTCAGATTCCGTTCTGTCCGCTGTCCGCACCCAGGACCTGGGAGAAGTCGGGGGCATGCTGACGGGAGTCATTTCCGATCTAAGGGAATTTGATCCGGACGAGAAACAGAAAGGCGGCTTCTTCGGCATTTTCAAAAAACAGAAAGATAAGATGGAGGATGTGAAGAACAGCTACGACTCCGTCTCAAAAAATGTAGAGAAGGTGGCGGAGTCCCTCCGCGGCCAGCAGGTGAAGCTCCTGAAGGATGTCGACATTCTCGACAAGATGTACGAGGCCAACCTGACCTACTTCCACGACCTGACCATGTACATAGCGGCCGGCAAAGAAAAAATCAGGACGGTCTCGGAGAACGAGCTTCCGGCGGCCAGGGCCAAGGCGCAGGCATCCGGCCTGCCCGAGGACGCCCAGAAGGCGAAAGATCTGGAGGATCAGCTGAACCGCTTTGAGAAAAAGGTCCATGACCTGGAGCTCACCCGCATGGTAGCCATCCAGACGGCTCCCCAGATCCGCATGATCCAGAACAACGACACAGTCATGGTCGAGAAGATCCAGTCGACCATCGTCAACACGATCCCCCTGTGGAAAAACCAGATGATCATTGCCCTGGGTCTCAATGATTCCATGGTCGCCGCCCAGGCCGAAGCCGAGGTCACGGACATGACCAACGAACTTCTCACAAAGAACGCCGAGAAGCTCAAGCAGACCACGATCGCCACCGCCAAAGCCTCCGAGAGGGGCATTGTCGACATGGAGACCCTGAAGAAGACCAACGAGTCTCTCATTTCCACGCTCGACGAGGTCTCGAAGATCCAGTCTGACGGGCGCGCCGCCCGCCGCCAGGCCGAGACCGAGCTCTCCCAGATGGAGGACAAGCTGAAGGCCAAGCTGCTCGAAATGTCACAGAAGTAATCCAGGACCAAAAGGGACGGTTCTCATGGCGCCACGCAAGTAGCCCGGACCCCAGCGAGTCGGCGTTTTTATGCCTCTCGCTGGGGTTGCCGGCCGCTGCGCAGGTAAAACCATGAGAACCGTCCCTTTTTCCTTTTCTTTGTCACTGTTCAGGACGACACCCTTGCTCTGAAAACCCACGTCCTCATCTCCTTCATGCTATCGTGAATCGTGCAGACAAGAACGTGTGTCTCATTTTGCAAGATACCTTCCTGCTAGTCACTGATTTATCATTCATCCCCCCAGCTCGATCATGCGGTGGATCGGCTTCAGGGATTCTGTGATGACGTCTTCGGGCAGGGTGATCTCCTCGCCGCCAAGACCGACGACGCTGTTGTAGACATCCATGAGGGTGGTCATCTTCATATTGTGGCAGACGCACTCCTTAGAGAGGAGGTAGAACTTCTTGTCCGGACAGCTGAACTGCAGATGCTGGACAATCGAGCTCTCGGTGCCGATGATAAATTCCCTTGCGTCGCTCGCCTCGGCAAACTTCATGATTCCGGTCGTGCTGCCGACATAATCGGCCTGCTCCGTGACGTCAGCGCGACACTCAGGATGAACAAGAAGCAGGGCGTCCGGATGGGCGGCCCTTGCGGCCCTGACGTCACCAGCCGTCATGCGCAGATGCGTCGGACACCCGCCCTGGAAGAAATGAAAGTTCTTCTCCGGCAGCTGCTTCTCAACCCAGCCGCCGAGATTGCAGTCAGGAATGAATAAAATGTCCTTCTCCGCCATATTTTTGAGGATCTTGACCGCCGAGGAAGAAGTAACGACAACATCAACCGCCGTCTTGAGGGACGCTGTTGTGTTGATGTAGGCGACAACCGCGCATTCCGGGTGCTCCGCCTTCATTTTAAGAACGGCGTCGCGATCCATCTGCTGGGCCATGGGGCAACCAGCCATGGGATTGGCGAGCAGCACTTTCTTGTCAGGCGAGAGGGTCTTGCATGTCTCCGCCATAAAGCGTACGCCTGCCATAATCACCGTCTTCTGCGGTGCCCTGGACGCCTGCACACTGAGTCCGTATGAGTCGCCCACATAGTCCGCGATCTCCCAGATATCCTGGCTCTGGTAAGCATGAGCCAGAATGCACACGTCATTTTCCTTCTTCTTTTCAAGAATTTTGTCCTGTAATTCTCTAGTCGTCATTTTCCACTCCTGTATTCGTATCTTAGGTTTCATTTTCATGATGAAGATGGTCTGATTTTCAGAGCCATTCCCATTATAAGGACATATCTTTTCATGTCAAGATACAATTCTATACACATATTTTGTCATGTGTCTTGACAGCTATGGAAAAGCATCCTATAATGCCTCTCGAACTGCGCATAATGTAGGGCGCAGGGCGCTTATAAAGGAGACGAATATGCTTAAAACTGACATTCTGATCATCGGCAGCGGCTGCTCGGGCCTCTATGCGGCCATGCAACTGCCGAGGGACAAGAAGATAACCATCATCACCAAGTCGGACCTGGAGAGCTCTGACTCCTATCTCGCCCAGGGCGGCATCTGCATGCTGAAGGACGAGTCCGACTACGACGCCTATTTCGAGGACACCATGAAGGCCGGCCATTATGAAAATGACAAGAAGTCGGTCGACATCATGATCCGCTCTTCCCAGGACGTCATCAAGGACATGATGAGCTACGGCGTCCGCTTCGCGAAAAATGAGGACGGCAGCCTCGCCTTCACCCGCGAGGGCGCCCACTCGACCAACCGCATCCTCTTCCACGAGGACATCACCGGCAAGGAGATCACCAGCCATATCCTAGAGCGGGTAAAAAAGCTGGAAAATGTCACTCTCATGGAGTACACGACCATGCTGGATCTCATCACGGATGACGACTATTGCTATGGCGCCGTCATACGTGAAAATGATGGGGCAATCGACAAGATCATGGCCGACGTCACGATTCTTGCGACCGGCGGCGTCGGCGGCCTCTTCCGCCACTCCACCAACTTCCGCCACCTGACCGGCGACGGTCTCGCTGTCTGCCTCAAGCACGGCGTCGCCCTCGAACACGTCAATTATATTCAGATCCACCCGACCACATTTTACTCAGAGAAGCCGGAGGACAGAAGCTTCCTCATCTCTGAGTCCGTCCGCGGCGAAGGTGCGCATCTGCTGGATAAAAACGGAGAAAGATTCACCAACGAGCTTCTGCCACGCGACATTTTGTCGAGGGAAATCCAGAAACAGATGGCCAAGGACGGCACAAAATTTGTCTGGGAGGACCTGCGCCCGATCCCGAGAGAAGTGCTGGAAAAGCATTTTCCAAATATCGTGGCCCACTGCCAGGAAGCCGGTTATGATCCCTTCACCCAGCCTATCCCGGTTGTCCCGGCCCAGCACTATTTCATGGGCGGCATCAAGGTCAACCACAAGAGCCGCACGACCATGAAGCAGCTCTACGCCGTCGGGGAGACCGCCTGCAACGGCGTCCACGGCAGAAATCGCCTGGCCAGCAACTCCCTTCTTGAGAGCCTTGTCTTCGCCAAGCGCGCTGCCAGGGACATCGTCAAGCACTACGACGACGTCAGACACGACAGGGAGCTTTTCGAAAAGGTAGACATAAGCAGCTACAGCGACACAGCCGCCCTCGAGCGCACCTACACCCGCTTCGTCGAGGACGCCATCGACGCTGCCAACAACGGCCAGCCGGCCGGTGCCGAGTACCGCACCGCCTGAAACGTCCCAGTACCAAACCAAAGAGGCGGCTTATGTTGGTCCCAGCCGACTGGCACCACCAGAATCGCTCCTTTGGGCCCCTGCCCGATCACTATAGTTAGGAGAATATCATGTACGATCCAATCACTATGAAGCTCAATGTGGAGCCGCTCATCATGAGTGCGCTCCGGGAAGATATCACGAGCGAGGACGTCTCGACAAACAGCGTCATGCCGCACGCAGAAGAAGGCGAAGTCGACCTCATCTGCAAAGAGGACGGCGTCATCTGCGGCCTGCAGGTATTCGCGAGGACATTTACCTTACTCGACGAAAAGACGGAAGTTACATTCTCTGTGGAAGACGGGGATATGGTCAAGAATGGCCAGAAGCTGGGCACCGTCCACGGCGACATCCGCGTCCTTCTGTCCGGTGAGCGCACTGCCCTCAACTATCTGCAGCGCATGAGCGGCATCGCGACCTACACGCACGAGACCGCTGCCCTCCTTGAGGGCACGTCCATCCGCCTGCTCGACACCCGCAAGACCACGCCCAACATGCGCATCTTCGAAAAATACGCTGTCACTGTGGGAAATGGCAACAATCACCGCTACAATCTCTCCGACGGTGTTCTTTTGAAGGACAACCACATCGGTGCCGCCGGCGGCGTGGCAAATGCCGTGAAAATGGCCAGAGCCTACGCGCCTTTTGTCCGCAAGATTGAGATCGAGGTCGAAACTCTTGACCAGGTCCGCGAGGCGGTCGAGGCAGGTGCCGACATCATCATGCTCGACAACATGGACCACGACACCATGAAGGCTGCCATCGACATCATCGACGGCAGCGCCGAGATCGAGATCTCCGGCAACGTCACCAGGGAGAAGATCGACGGCCTCAGGGACCTCAAAGTTGACTTCATCTCCAGCGGCGCCCTGACCCACTCCGCTCCCATCCTGGACCTGTCGCTCAAGAACCTGCACGCCGTCTGAGCCTGAATTCAGGAGGGACGGCCCACTGGGGCGGGACCACCGGGGACGGTTCTCAGGTGGGGCACTGTGGCGCTTTGTACAAAGGTCTTCTACCCTCACTTAATACTTTCATCGCAAAAGCAGACGTCGAAAATCGAATGCGCTTCGAAAGAAGGCCTTTGTACTTCGCGGCTGAGTGACCCGTGAACAGTAGCGTTCCAGGCGGGTTTTTATCAAATACGAACAGTAATCATACTTAAAATACATTTCGTATGTTATTTTAAATACAAAAGAAACTACATGCAGCCATGGGGACACAGGAACCATCCTGCGTCCTCATTCTTTGAAATCCGAGGAACTATGGAAAGCAGTAAGAGAAGAATTCGAATAGAGAAGATTCTCGAGGAGAGTACAAGCCCCATCTCCGCCTCGCGTCTGGCCCAGGCCTTCGGGGTCTCTCGCCAGGTCATTGTGCAGGACGTGGCTATCATCCGCGCCTCCGGCAAAACCATCATCAGTACAACGAAGGGATACGTTCTGCCGGACAGAGGAGGCGCCACCCGCGTCTTCAAGGTCATCCACACGGATGAAGATACGAGGGAGGAGCTGACCACGATCGTGGATCTGGGCGGCATTGTGGAGGATGTCTTTGTCTATCACCGCGTCTACGGCGTCATTCAGGGCCGGCTCAGCATCCGCTCCCGACGTGACATCGACACCTACATCCACGAGATCGAATCCGGCATGTCCAGACTCCTCAAGAATACAACCTCCGGCTACCACTACCACACCGTGAAAGCCGACAGCGAGGCCACCCTCGACGCTATCCAGGCCGCCCTGCAGCAGCATGGCTTTTTGGCCAAACTTCAGGACTACGAACCCGTCGACTTCTGGAACCGCGAAGGCTCCGGTCAGGTGTCGTGAAGGCAGCTTCGTCTTTCCTGCCTCCGCTTGACATTCGCGTCATCTCACGACTACAATAAGAGAATCTTTATACGGTTGTTTGGGGTGACATAAATGAAGGAACTGTGGGCGGATATGAATAAAAAGAGCTTTCTGAAGCTCATCAGCATGGGTGTCATGCTGGTCTTTCTGATTGCAATGAGGAAGCTCTTCTTCGGCCCGCTGCCGGATACGGGGATCGAGGAGGACCTTGTGCCGCCTCTCGCCGACCGGCGAGTTGCTGTCTTCTGGTTCCTTCTCCTTCTCACTGTTCTGGCCGGCTTCGACGCCATGCGGGCTTACCTGAGAGACGAGCGGAAAAAGACAAAGAAAAGTCAGCCAAAGCCCCAAAAGAAGCAGCCCTGGGCCGCCATCATCTGCGGACTTATCCTCGCCCTCAACAGTATTCTCAGTTTTTTCGTTATCGAGCTTATCAACAACCCCTACTTATATGAGAAGATCACCCTGCCCTACCACATCCTCGGCTGGTGCATCACGGCCCTCTTCTATGTCTTTTTTGTCTTTCTGACCAACTCCTTCTCCCTGGGCATGACCATCGGCAACTGGTTTTTTACCGTCTGGGGCATTGTCAACTACTTCGTCACCAGCTTCCGCGGCCTGCCCCTGCAGTGGGTCGACTTTGGCTCCATGCGGACTGCCATGGCCGTGTCCGGAAATTACAAGTACGCGCCGACCTGGCAGATCGTCTCCGTCATTGTCCTCACCGCAGACATCACCGGCTTTTATCTGCATGTCGAAATCCGGCACAACATGAAAAGTAAGGCCGGCAAGATCGTCTCCAGGGTGATTGCGACAGCCACGACCGTGGTCTTCTTCTCTCTTTTCATCCGGTCCGACTTTTTTGCAAGCCTTGGCATGACCCTCTCCTCCTGGGCCCCCGAGCGCAGCTACCAGGAATACGGCATGGAAGCCAGCTTTCTCGACTTCGCCAAAGCTTCCATCCCCGAAGCTCCCGCCTCCTACTCCAAAGCCCACGTGAGAGAAATCATTTCCAGCTTCTGGAAGTATGCCTTTTCTTCTGAGGAAAATGACAGGGCCACCCCGGAAAATATCATTTTCATCATGGACGAATCCTTCGCCGATTTCTCCGTGTACCCGCATTTTCAGGCGGATACGGACACCATGCCCTTTATCCATTCCATGGAGGAAAATACGGTCTCCGGCAATCTTCTGGTCTCGGTCAAGGGCGGCAACACGGCCAACACGGAGTACGAGGTGTTGACGGGCAACTCCTGCGAATTTGCGCCGTCGACGGTCGCCTACAATTCTTTTATTCGGACGAACCAGTATGCCCTGCCGCGGATCCTCAGGAGCCAGGGCTACGAGACGGTCGCCATCCACCCCTTCCACCGCTACGGATGGAACCGCCCGTCGGTGTATGAGCACATGGGCTTCGACTCTTTTCTCTCGCTCGACGACGCTTTCGAGGGAGCCGACACGGTCCGCGATTATGTGACGGACGAGGCCGATTTCGACAAGCTGATCGAGCTTGTGCAAAAAAAGAAGAAGGGCGCAAAGCTCTTCCTCTTCAATGTGACCATGCAGAACCACGGCCAGTACAAGTACGCGCCTTTCGAGGCGACTGTCCATGTCCCGGATTTTAACGGAGAAAATAAGTCCCAGGCCGAGCAGTACTTAACGCTCGCCCACATGACCGACGAGGCCGTCAAAAAGCTCATCACTTACTTTGAATCCAGTGACGAGAAGACCATGATCGTCTTCTGGGGTGACCACCAGCCTATGATCGGCGATGATTTCTGGGAGTACTGCCTGGGGGTGAACGACATGGATTCGATTACCTTCGAGCAGCGCCAGCTCATGTACCTGACGCGCTTCTTCATCTGGACCAACTACAGGCTGCCGAAGGGGACTGGAGCCACAGCCAGTGGGGATCTGCTCAGCGCAAGTGAGACAGGCAGCGGCGATGAGCATGGGGATCGGAATGGAAATGAAACCAGTTCCTCATCCAATACCAGCTCACATGCAGGAAACGCCCCCACATACGATGCGGCACTCATTGGCAGTACGGAGGCAGGAAGCTACTCTGCGGCCGGCACCACCCTCATAAGCAGCAACTACCTGGCCCCCTATGTCCTCTCCTTAACCGGCCTTACCATGAGCGGCTATGAGCAGTATCTCCTCCACATGCAGGCTTCTATCCCCGCCATGAACGCCTTCGGCTATCTGGACTCAGACGGAAGCATGCACGAGTGGGGTTCCTCCTCTGTCGGCAAGTCCGACAGCGCCCTCGTCGACGACTACAACAGCCTCATATACAGCGAGCTCTCCGGCGGCAGCTCCCGCGACGCCTCCTTCTTCGGCATTTCGTAACTGTTCAGGAGGGCATCTTTGCTTCGAGAAAAACATGTCCTCCTCGGCTCAAAAAGAAGATCTGAGAGGGGACGATGGCCCGCTCGAAAGGACAATTCGCCGCTGAGGACATGTTTTTCTCTCCGCAAGGCTCCGCCCTGAACAGTTACGATATTTCCAGTTAAAAAGCGCCGGTGGTCCATAGGATGGAGCAAGTGGACTGACTGGCCCAGGAAGGCACTGGCTATCTCCCCGTGGCCCACCTCATGTCCTCCCCCGAACTGGTGCTAAACACGGGGGCTCGGGGGAGCGAACATTGGGACCAATCTAAATACCTCTGCCTGCTCGAAGCAGTCAGAGGGCTTCAACTGCTCTCACATCTGCCCAAGCAGGTTAATCATCTCGATGGCGGACAGGGCGCAGTCGTAGCCTTTGTTGCCGCCTTTGCTGCCGGCGCGGGCGATGGCCTGCTCGATGTTTTCCGTCGTGAGGACGCCGAAGAGAACCGGGACGCCGGTCTCGAGAGAGGTCTGGGCGACTCCCTTGGAGACTTCATTGCAGACGTAGTCGTAGTGGCTGGTCTGGCCGCGGATGACGCAGCCAAGAGCGATGACAGCGTCATACTTGCCAGAGAGGGCCATTTTCCTGGCGGCAATCGGGATCTCGAAGGCTCCCGGAACCCATGCGGCGGTGATATGGTCCCCCTCGACGCCATGTCTCTCAAGGCCGTCGATGGCACCCCCGACCAGTTTGTTGACGATGATCTCATTGAAGCGGGCCGCGACAATGCCAACCCTGCATCCCTTCGGCGCGACTAACTTTCCTTCTAAAACATTGATTTCCTGATTCATAATAGATCTCCTTTCTATCTCTTGTTTTCTCTGTACCAGTCCCCTGTTCAGAACGGGCTCTAAGCGGAGAGAAAACCATGTTCGCAGCGGCGACTTACCCTTTTACGCAGGCCTTTCGCCACTCTTCAGACCTTCCTTTGAGCCGAGGAGAACATGGTTGTCTCGAAGCATGGATGCACTCCTGAACAGTTCCTCTTACTTTAGAATAATTTCCCTGAAGATGTGCCCCATGCGGTCCTGCTTGGTCTTGAGGTAGCGCTCGTCGTATTTCTGGGCCGGGATCTCGATAGGAACGCGCTCGAGGATCTCAAGGCCAAAGCCGCTTAAGGAATAGACCTTGTCGGGGTTGTTGGTCATGAGGCGGAGGGAGCGGGCGCCGAGGTCGCGGAGGATCTGGGCGCCGATCCAGTATTCGCGCAGGTCGGGGGCAAAGCCAAGTTTGATGTTGGCGTCTACGGTGTCGTACCCCTGCTCCTGAAGAGCATAGGCCTTGATCTTGTTGATGAGGCCAATCCCGCGGCCCTCCTGGCGCATGTAGAGGAGGATGCCCCGGCCCTCTTTCTCGATCATCTCCATGGACTTTTTGAGCTGCAGGCCGCAGTCGCAGCGCAGCGACCCGAAGGTGTCCCCGGTCAGGCACTCGGAGTGGACGCGGCAGAGGACATCTTCCCCGTCACCGATGTCCCCCTTGACGAGGGCGACGTGGTGCTCGCCCGTCAGGTCATTGATGTAGCCGTACATGCGGAAGGTGCCGTGCTCCGTCGGGAGACTTGCCTCGGCCTCGCGCACCACATGTTTCTCGTGGACGCGCAGGTAGTTCTGCAGATCGTGGATGGTGATGAAGGTGAGGTTGTACTTGTCCGCCAGCTCCCAGAGGGCGGGGGTTCTCATCATGGTGCCGTCGTCCGCCATAACCTCGCAGCAGACGCCGCAGGGGCGAAGACCCGCAAGACGCATGAGGTCTGTCGTCGCCTCGGTGTGGCCGTTCCGCGTCAGGACGCCGCCGTAGCGCGCGACGAGCGGGAAGACGTGGCCCGGGCGGCGGAAATCCTCCGCTTTGGAGTCCGGATCGGCAAGGGCGCGCATGGTGAACCCGCGCTCCGCCGCTGAGATGCCGGTCGTCGTCTCTTTGTGGTCGACGGATACAGTAAATGCGGTCTCGTGGTTGTCGGTGTTGACCGCCGTCATGGGCGGAAGGCCTAAGCGCGCCGCATTTTCTGCGCTCATGGGCGTGCAAATGAGCCCCCTGGCGTGGGCCGCCATGAAGTTGATATTTTCCTGGGTGGCAAACTCGGCGGCGCAGATCATGTCGCCCTCGTTTTCGCGGTTGGGGTCGTCCGTGACCAGGATGATCTTCCCCGCCTTCAGATCCTCGACTGCCTGTTCAATGTCTGCATATTTGTGTTCCATAGCGAGCCTCCTTTAAAAGCCATTTTCCTGAAGGAAGTCGAGGGTGATGCCCTCCCCTTCGTCTTTTGCTGCTACCAGTTTCTCGACATACTTGCCGACAATGTCATTTTCAAGATTCACCGTCGAGCCGGGTTTTCGCACGGCAAGCGTCGTCATTTCCATGGTGTGGGGGATGATGGATACGGAAAATGTCCCCTCCCCCACGGCCGCCACTGTGAGGCTGATTCCGTCGATGCAAATGGACCCTTTCTCGACGATGTAGCGCATCATGGCCGGCGTCGTCCCGATGGTGAACCACACGGCGTTCTCTTCGCGCCTTATGCGGACAACCTGCCCCGTCCCGTCGATGTGACCCGAGACGATATGACCGCCAAAGCGGCCGTCTGCCGGCATGGCTCGCTCCAGATTGACCGGGTCGCCGGCCGCCGCCCCGCTCAGACTGCTTCTGCGGATGGTCTCCGCCATGACGTCCGCCGTGAAGGCGTCCTCATAAAGATTCGTCACTGTGAGGCAGATGCCGTTGACGGAGATGCTGTCCCCGATCTTTGTCCCCTCGAGGACCTTCTTGCACCCCACAGTCAGAACACCCGAGTGGCCGCGGATCTCCAGGCGGCGGATCGCGCCTCGCTCCTCTACAATTCCTGTAAACATAGTTTCACTCCCCTATTTGAAAACCTGCACCGGGTCACCCGTGGGATCACCCGCGCTCCCTTCCATAAGCGCTCGAATCTCTCTCTCCTCATTTGGGTCTCAGTCGGATCAGCAAATCTTCCCCGATCTTCTCCGTGTCGATGATCTTGAACATCCACGCCTCAGACGGGTCTTCCACACCAAGTCCCGCGACCGGGGTCCGGGCGGCGCCGCCGAAGATCTTGGGCGCCATGAAGATGTCCACCTCATTCACCAGGCCTGACTTGAGGACGCTCTCATTGAGCGTGCCGCCGCCCTCGACGAGGACGCTGTCGATCTCCTCACGTCCCATCTCCTGAAAGAGAGCGACAAGGTCGACATCCTCTCTGGTCGGAAAATTGAAGATCCTGACGCCTGTATTTAAGAGATCGCAGGCGCGGGCCCTGAGTGGTTCCTCCTTATCTTCGAAATCCGCCCGGTCCAGCTCCCCTGTCGGAAGCGACAAGAGGGAGCAGACGTCCCAGACCGGGATTTCCTTTGCCGTCTGCACGAGCCGGCTCTTCGTGGGCAGGCGGATGCTGCCGTCGCAGACGACGCGCACCGGGGAGCGGCCATTTTCCAGGCGGCAGGTGAGAAGAGGATCGTCCGCAAGGACCGTGCCGATGCCGACCATAATGGCCATGAGGGCATGGCGCATTTTCTGAACCTTCTGCCGCGCGGCCTCGCCCGTGATCCACTTGGATGCGCCGGTGTAAGTCGCGATCTTGCCGTCCATGGTCATGGCGTATTTCATGACGACGTAAGGCATCTTTTTTGTGATGTAATGGAAAAAGACGGGATTGAGGGCGTCGCACTCGTCGCGCATAAAGTCGGAAATGACTTCGATCCCGTGATCGATAAGGATCTGCGCTCCCTTTCCGGCAACGAGCGGATTTGGATCCCTCGAACCGATGAAAATGCGCCTGATCCCGTGCCCAAGAATGGCGTCGGTGCACGGCGGCTGATGGCCGTGGTGGCAGCAGGGCTCGAGGGTCACGTACATGTCGGCTCCCTCCGCCGACTCGCTGAGAGACGCGAAGGCGCTGCGCTCAGCGTGCAGGTCACCGTATCGCGCGTGGTAGCCCTCCCCAATGATGCGGCCATTTTTCACGATGACGGCTCCCACTTTAGGATTGGGATGGCACCAGCCCTCCCCTCTCTCCGCCAGCTCAATCGCCCGCTGCATATATTCCTGATCTGTCATGGGTACCTCCTGAATCATTTTCAAAAAGGCATCCCCAGGGAAAGAAAAAAGCTCCGGATCCATCGATCCAGAGCTAAGATATACAAATTAAATATGGAAAATGGGACTCTTCCCTCATCCATTTCTCTCATCTTCTTCCATCCAGACTATACTGTTGGTACCGGACTTTCACCGATTCAGCTGCAAAATGCAGGTCGCGGACTTTACCGCCAGTGGGGAATTGCACCCCGCCCTGAAGACACTTTATTTTGTTAAAATTTACTTTACACCAGCCTATGCCCCGTGTCAAGACAGATCTTCAAATCTGTCTTGAAATTACAGTTCACGGGGCACCCCGGTGCGTAGCAAAAAGACCTTCCATCAGGGCGC
>OMTP01000141.1 GCA_900313955.1 uncultured Lachnospiraceae bacterium
AGTTACTGTTCACTCGTCAGCCAATGGGAGCCCTTTGGAAAGCATTTCCGGAGTGGACCTTTGAGGGGCGCTGAACGTCCAGTGGACGTTCGTTTAGCGCCGACCGAAGCGGAGCGTAGAGGCCGCGAAGGAAGTGCTTTTTCGAGGCAGTTCTGGCTGACCAGTGAACTGTAACCTGTGAACAGTAACATGAAAGTCTTTTAAAACATTTTCTTTACTTTTCGGGTGGACTGCGTTATTCTAAATAGGTATTTACACGGGAAATCATTTTCATCATAATGAAGAGAAAAGGTGACAAGAGTGCCATTTGCAACGCTTTAAAAAAAAAACGTTGTCTCATAAGGGCAGTTATTGTCGCCTTTTGTTTTGTTGTTTAAGCACTGAGTAAGGGAGAGAATTATGGTCAAGTATGTATTCGTAACAGGCGGCGTTGTATCAGGACTGGGCAAGGGCATTACGGCAGCATCACTGGGACGCCTCTTGAAGGCGCGTGGCTATCACGTCACCATGCAGAAGTTTGATCCCTATCTCAATGTGGACCCGGGTACCATGAACCCCATTCAGCACGGCGAGGTCTTCGTGACCGATGACGGCACCGAGACGGACCTCGACCTCGGCCACTACGAGCGCTTCATCGACGAGAATCTCAATCACCACTCCAACGTCACGAGCGGCAAGGTCTACTGGAACGTCATCAGCAAGGAGCGCCACGGCGACTACGGCGGGGGCACGGTCCAGGTTATTCCCCACGTCACAAACGAGATCAAGAGGAGATTCTACAGGCCGGAGAATCCGCAGGATGAGAACACCATCGCCATCATTGAGGTCGGAGGCACTGTCGGCGACATCGAGTCCCAGGCTTTCTTCGAGGCCATCCGCCAGTTCATCATGGAAGTCGGCCCCCAGAACGCCTGCATGATCCATGTCACCCTGGTTCCCTTCCTCTTCGGTTCCAATGAGATGAAGACAAAGCCGACCCAGATGTCTGTCCGCATGCTGCAGCAGCTGGGAATTCACGCGGATATCATCGTCTGCCGCTCCGAGCAGGAAATGCCCCAGGCCATGAAGGACAAGATTGCCCTCTTCTGCGGCGTTCCTTCGGAAAATGTTCTGCAGAACTTGAATGCTTCTTCCATCTATGAAGTTCCTCTCATGATGGAGAAAGAGAAGCTGGCTCAGGTGACCTGCAAGTGCCTCAACCTGCCGTGCCCGGAGCCGGATCTCGCGGAGTGGACCGACATGGTCGACGCCCTCAATCATCCCAAGGGGACGGTCGAGATCGCTCTTGTCGGCAAGTACATCACTCTGCATGACGCCTATCTGTCGGTTGTCGAAGCCCTTCATCACGGCGGCATTTACAATCATGTCTCCGTCGACATTCGCTGGGTCGACTCCGAGGAAGTCGAGAGACAGGGCTGCGACGCCCTTCTTGCGGGCATCGACGGAATGATCATTCCGGGCGGTTTTGGAACCCGCGGAACCGAGGGCATGATCATGGCAGCCCAGTACGCGCGTGAGAATGAGATTCCTTTCCTCGGCATCTGCCTCGGCATGCAGATGGCCATGGTGGAATTTGCCCGCAACGTGCTGCATTATCATGACGCCAACAGCGCTGAGTTCTCCAAGGACACCCTGCACCCGGTGATCGACCTTATGCCGGAGCAGAAGGATGTCACAGACCTCGGCGGAACCATGCGTCTCGGCGCTTATCCCTGCAATCTCAAAGAGGGGACAAAGATTGAGGAGCTCTATGGATCCAATCAGATCTCTGAGCGCCACAGGCACAGATACGAAGTGAATAATGACTACAGGGAGAAATTTGAGGAGAACGGCATGATTCTCTCCGGTATTTCACCGGACGGCAGAATCGTTGAGACCATCGAGCTCAAGGATCATCCCTACTACATCGGGACACAGGCGCATCCGGAATTCAAGTCGCGCCCCAATCGCCCGCATCCTCTTTTCCGCGGCCTTGTAACTGCTGCGGTGGCGAGGAAGAACGAGGAGTAACAAGAGATATATGGATTTTTCAGATACAGAGACCTTTTTAGAGGAAGAAAATGTAAAGTTTATCCGCCTTACTTTTTTTGATGTCTTTGGGCGGCAGAAAAATATTGCCATCATGCCTGTCGAGCTTCGGCGGGCCATGAAGGAAGGCATATCGATTGATGGTTCCTCCATCATAGGGTTTAATCCCCTGGAGGAATCGGATCTCTTTTTGAAGCCGGACCTCAATACCATGTCCTTTGTGCCGTGGAGACCGCTTGACGGCAGGGTTGTCCGCGTCTTCTGCAACATCATGAACCCGGACGGCACGGTCTACAGTAAGGACACCCGCTATATCCTCAAGGAAGCGGAAGATGCTGCGAAGAGGAAGGGGCTGCGGCTCAACTTCGGTCCTGAAGTCGAATTCTATGTCTTCAAGCAGGATGAGAACGGCAACCGGACGGACATCCCCCTGGATCATGCAGGCTATATGGACATTGAACCGGCGGACAAGGGGGACAATCTGCGGAGAGACGTCTGCTTCGCCCTTCTGGACATGGGAATCACGCCGGAATCATCTCATCATGAGCAGGGTCCAGGTCAGAATGAAATCGATTTCAGGTACGGCTCAGCCCTGACGACGGCGGACAACACGGAGACATTCAAGTGGGCTGTCCGCAATATTGCCGAGAGCAGCGGCAACTGGGCAAGCTTTGCCCCCAAGCCCATGCGCGAGTATCCGGGCAACGGCATGCACATCAATATCTCGGTGGACAGCGAGGACGGACAGAACCACATGGAGGCCTTCATGGCGGGCATCCTGCATTATATCTGCGATATGACTCTCTTCCTCAATCCCAGGAGAAATTCTTATTACAGGTTTGGTCAGATGGAAGCTCCGACCTATATCAGCTGGTCGCAGCAGAACCGGTCACAGCTCATCCGCATCCCGGCGACTAAGGGAGAACACAAAAGATTCGAGCTACGCTCCCCGGATCCGGAGGCCAACCCCTATCTTGCCTTCGCCCTTCTCATCTATGCGGGTCTCGAGGGTATTGAACAGAACATGAAATTAGATGAACCGGTGGACAGAAATCTCTACGATATAGAGACGACAGAGGGACTCCATCTGAGAAGACTTCCCTACACGATCGAGGAAGCCGTTCGATATGCAAAGCAGAGTGAGTTCATCAGGAGATATCTCCCGGAGGAGATTGTCGAAAGTTACTGCGATCCGGTACATTTTGAAGAGGAAATGTAACGAATGGCTGTTGTTCATAATAAGAGCAATGTTTTAATTGCAGCTTCCACGGAAAATGCCTGTAAGGTGCTGGCGCAGGTTCTGGCCAATCAGTTCTCCAGAATCTCCTTCGCCAGCTCCATGACAAGCGCTCAGCAGAAGATCATGCAGGGGGGCGTCGATCTTCTGATCATCAACACACCGCTCCCCGATGAATTTGGCGTTCAGTCCGCCATCAACCTCTCGCGAACCAATCCCGGACTCTCCATCATGCTTATTGTGAAAGCGGAGAACTACGGGCAGGTTGTCTATCAGACACGCGGCATGGGCATCTTCGTCATCACAAAGCCGCTCAAGAAGGATCTCTTCTATGAGGGCGTCTGCATGCTGGATGCCATGCATCTGACCATCCAGAATTATGCCGCGGAAAATGCCCGCCTCAAGAGGCGTCTCGGCGATATGGGCCTCGTCACCCGTGCAAAATGTCTTCTCATCGAGAAGCGGCACATGTCCGAGGAAGATGCTCACCGCTACATAGAGAAGGAAGCGATGGATTACTCACTCACCAAAGCGGAGGTCGCCAGGAATATCATAGACAGTATGACATAAGGCATGCTGTTTTTTTATTGCAACGATAAAGATTCAGAATGTGAATGTCTGGAACGAAAAAAGGGGCTGCCTTTATGGCAGTCCCTTTTTTTGTTACAGTTCACGGGGCACCCCGGTGCGTAGCAAAAAGACCTTCCATCAGGGCGCATTCGAATTTGCGCGCCCGCTTTTGCGCGCAAATTTACTAAGTCCGGATGGAAGGTCTTTTTGTGGAGCGACGTTGTGACCCACCCGTGAACTGTAACCTTTTTTTGTAGCGAAAGCGCTGCAGCCGGATCAGCCGGCTTCGTCCTCGGGCAGGAACTTGTAGCCCATGCCCCAGATGGTCTTGATGAGAGCGCCCTTGTCACCCATCTTGCTGCGCAGCTTCTTGACGTGGGTGTCGATGGTGCGGGCGTCGCCGTAGTAATCATAATTCCAGACGGCGTTGAGAATCTTCTCACGGGAGAGGGCGATGCCCTTGTTCTCGATGAAATAGGAGAGGAGCTCGAACTCCTTGTAGGAGAGCTCAACCGGCTTGCCGTCGATGGTCACC
Source organism: uncultured Lachnospiraceae bacterium (assembly GCA_900313955.1). Lineage (GTDB taxonomy): Bacteria > Bacillota > Clostridia > Lachnospirales > Lachnospiraceae > Chordicoccus. The sequence goes on from OMTP01000141.1 coordinate 4,371, forward strand.
TGATGGGCAGACTTGTCGATGCGGATGCCTGAGGACTCGAGAACATCCTCCTCGGTCGCGACGCCGGAACGGCGCAGAATGGCCTCGACGCGGGCGACCAGGATCTTGGGCGAGAAGGGCTTGGAGATATACTCGTCGACGCCCAGATTGAAGCCCGTCAGCTCGTCGCGCTCGTCGCCGCGGGCCGTCAACATGATGATCGGCACCTTGGAGTACTGGCGGATCTCCTTGCAGACCTGCCAGCCGTCCATTTTTGGCATCATGACATCGAGGATGATGAGGTCGATATCCTTCTGCTCAAAGAAGAGGTCGACGGCCTCCTCGCCGTCGGCGGCCTCGATGACCGTGTAGCCTTTCTTCTCAAGGAAGTCGCGGACCAGCTTGCGCATACGAGCCTCGTCGTCCACGACCATGATTTTTAACTTATCCATATCTAGATTCCCTCCCTATTGTATCCTTAATGGTAACTGTTCAGGACGGGCTCTTTGCGGAGAGAAAAACATGTCCTCAGCGGCGAATTGTCCTTGCGAGCGAACCTTCGTCATCGATCAGGCCTTCTTTTGAGCCGAGGAGGACATGTTTTTCTCGAAGCAAAAGTGCCCTCCTGAACAGTTACCCTTGTTTTTACAAAAGACCAATATCACGGGCTGCCAGAACTGCCTCACTCTTGCTGGATACGTGAAGTTTTTTGTAATTCTGCTTGATATGATAACGGACTGTCTCCGGCTTCATATCCAGTGCGCTGGCGATCTGCGAGACAGAAAAACCTTTGGCCTGCATAGCCAGAACATCAATGTCTTTCTTTGAAAAATCCACTGCTCTCGCATTTTCGTCTTTCAAATAAGATGGATACCGGCGTGCAATCTTTTCAGTCTCAGAGACAATTCTCTTCATCCAGTCTTCAGGGACATTTCCCTTAAGACCTCCCCAATCGGGTTCCCGAAGAATCTTCTGAAGGAGGGGAAGAATAGCGGCGCCCTCACGGCGCACAATATCTAGAAAATGATAATTTCCTGCAAGACTCAGGCCCTCGCAGAGTTTTTCCTTCCATCGATCATTTTTCTGGCGGTAGAAAATGACAGCAAGCAGAAGATCAATCTCCATCCATACCATAGTTCGATGATAATGCTGTGCATACAAAAATATCTTTTCAGCCAGACTGACGGCTCTTAAATATTCGCCGAGCACGATATAGCAGCGGACACGGGTCAGATAAGAGAGGCGCTCCATGACAAAGAAATCTGTCGTCTCATCCGGCGCATGGCGCATCCACTCCTCAATCTTCAGGATGTCTCCATTCAAGAGAGCGTTGTAGCACTGCATGGCTTCAATATTGCGCAGCATCTGCGGGGATGCATGATTCTTCTCCGCCTTCTCCCGAAATGTAAGCAGATGCTCCTCTGCCTCCGCATTTCTTCCTGACGCGCAGTTGATATAAAAAAGGAGTCCGACAGCGACAAATTCCATCTCGATCTTGCCGCCGTTTTGAGCAAGCATCTGCCCCTGGGAGATCCAGCTGATGATTTCCGTCAGATCCCCGCCCTTCTGAAACTGACTCTCCGCAAGAGCGAGCGGAACAAGGCCCCGACCATATCGTCCAAGTGCCTTCTCCACGAGCTTGCCGATAGAGAGAGCGAGCGCACGGTCACGACGGCTCCACTCACTGAAATCCTTGCCCCCATTCATCATGGACGGCAGATTGCTTGTCACAGATAATTCCGGCAGTGAATACCCGTGAGAGAACATCATAGCCGGCATTTTCTTGAATATGTCGACCAGATTTCCGATCCCACGCTGCGGAAGCGCTATATCGAGACTGAGAAGGTAGACCTCTGCCTCTTTTTTCTCCGCGCCTGCGTGCCTGTCCGCGTAATTGCGCAGTTCCTGATACCACGCTTCACTCTGTTCCGGCTGAAGAATAAGAGAACAGAGCATACTCATTCCGCTCATCAGCCTGGCACTCTTTAAGATCGCCTCCTTCGGAAGCTCAAGGTAGTAGTCCCGCAGCTCAAAATAGTAGCCGGAAGCCGGATTTTTCTCACTGTTGAGAGCCAGAATATTTCTGATTCGATCACTGCCGCTCTTTTTGTACATGTCGACAGCTTCCAGAATCCTGTCATGGGTCTCATAGTAAAGCCCTGCATTATAATAAAACTCCCGCACAGTCTTTGCATCGTAAACACGATCTCTTCGCTCACGGAGGGCCAGAAGCACAGGGACACGGAACCGATATGTTCCTTCTTTTCCCATCGGAACGACACCACACAGGAATTCACTGAATCGTCTCATCATCTCTGTCGCCTGGGCCTTTCCTGTAATATACTCCGCCATCTCCACGTCAAACTCATCAACCACGCTGACCTGCATACAAAAATTGATGACATCCGGGTCAATATCAGGAAAAACAGACGCATTGAGGTACTCGCAGAACATCCTGCCGTACTGGGCACGCATCTCTTCTGTCAGCCTCCATGGCTCCTCTTTTGACACGCCATTCTCACGAACTCTGGCTGCAATAAACTGAAGTGCCATCGGATTTCCCTCAACAAAAGATGCAGCCTCCTGTGCATCCTCGGCCTGGATGGCAAAGCCCTCCACTGCTCCACACAAAAACCGTTCGACGTCTTTCGCATTGAAAGCCAGATCCCGCTCCGTGATCTGGACAAGATCTCCGGCGATGAAAAGAACAGACAGCCATGCCGGCTGTTGGCAGCGTCCCGCCAGAATCAGCCATATTCCCTCTTCCCCGGCAAGCGACAGCAGATATTTTCTGCGATCTTCACCATGAAGCTGCTGCAGATCATCCACGAACACCGTGACATCCATAGCCGAGCTCTTCGCCCGCATCTCACGGATGGCATCCTTAAGCGACTCCTCGGTCCACTCATCCGTCTCACAGGAGATCGAGACATAGTTGCGGGACTTCAGATAATAGCGAACAAGCTCCGTCTTCCCGTAGCCCGTCGCTGCTCCGATATAAACCGTCTCCGCGAGGGTTCGTGCATATTTCATTTTTTCTATCGCCCGCTGAGGGGGAATATAGACAGCATTTTTCATTATTTCTCCTCATAGGCTGCCCGCAGGAAACCTGCTCTGCAGGCGGCCATTTTTCACACTCTCTGTGTAACTGTTCGGAAGGATATTTCTTCTTAAAGAGAAAACGCATCCTGAATCGTTCCATTATCACAAGTCCATTGTATGACAATTGACGCATTTAATTCAATCAACTGGCGCAAACGGTAGCTTTTTGGCACAAGTGGCGTTACAGTTCACGGGTCACCCCGGCGCGGAGCACAAAGGCCTTCTTCCGGAGC
>OMTP01000064.1 GCA_900313955.1 uncultured Lachnospiraceae bacterium
TCGTCAGCCAATGGGAGCCCTTTGGAAAGCATTTCCGGAGTGGACCTTTGAGGGGTGGCCGCGAAGGAAATGCTTTCCGATGGGTTCCCTAGCTGACCCGTGAACAGTAACATTTTGGCTTATAGGAATGACATTTTGGCTGAGATTGCTCTCGAATATGCTTATGGTTTGTGATATAATTTATCCTTTGTAAAGCCGATAAAAGCAAGAACGGGGCGTGATGGTAAAGGAAAGATATGGATAGAACAAGGGGATTATTACTGAATAGCTTAACCAGCTTTTTGCAGCAGGTTGTTGCTCTTATTTGTGGACTCATACTTCCCAGGCTGATCATAGGACATTATGGATCGACCGTGAATGGAACGATCTCTTCGGTTACACAGTTCATCAGTCTGACCTCGCTGATCCAGGGAGGGTTGACAAGTGCCGTCAGAGTCGCCTTTTACGGGCCGGTCTCGAATCACGATGTAGACAAAACAAGTGAAGTTTATTATACAAGCAAAAGATACTATCGTATTTTTTCCGCTTGCATTTTTCTCTACACAGTGTTTCTGGCCTTTTTATACCCTAAGTTTGTTGATACGGGCCTGACATACTATGATTGTTTCCTTTTGGTCATCGTGTTGGGTGTATCCGCGATCAGCGACAGTCTTTTTGGAATCATCAATCAGTTATTGACATATGCTGATCAGAGAGCATATCTCAATACTTCTTTGGTGATTCTTGTTACTGTCATCAACACTGTCGTCAGCGTAGTCTTAATCAGGGAAGATGTATCCATCATCGTACTTAAGGCCGTGACGGTGATCGTTTCTTTCATCAGGCCTGCTGTCCTTGGCGTCTATGTCAAAAAACAGTATCGACTGATCCATCCGAAAAAGGTAAATCATGATTTGCTTAAGCAGAGCGGAGCTGCGCTTTCAAAAAGTATTGCCTATTTTGTTCATATGAATACCGACAATATTGTGATTACTTTTTTCATGCCGGTGAAATGGGTTTCTGTATATTCTGTTCATAAATTTGTTTTTGGAAGTATTTCAACTCTGATTTCTTCTATTCTGGGAAATACGGAAGCAGTGTTTGGGCAAATGATCGCACGAAAGGAAAATGACAGATTAAAAGATACGCTTCCCATCTATGATTTGATGACGAAAATTATCTCGTCGATTTTCTTTTTTACGACGATGGTGCTGATCACGCCATTCGTAGACTTATATACAAATACTATTACGGATGCGCAGTATCACCAGCCGGTATTTGCAATCATCATGTGTTTTGCGGAACTTACCTATTGTATGAGCCTGACATATAACAATGTGATTATGGCAGCCGGCCATATCAGAGAGACGCAATGGATTTCTTATGGAGAAGCGATCATAAATGTTGTTCTTTCTGTCATTCTGGTCAACAGGTATGGAATTGTTGGCGTTGGAATTGGAACATTGGCTGCTTTTATTTTTAATACGGTCGCCAATTACTTTTATATGAAACAACACATTATCAATATTCGGGGAAAAGATATTGCAGGAAGCTATTTGACTTGCCTTCTTCCGGGAATGGCGATTCTGTTTTTATGCGGGCGGTTCATTCGCTTTAGTTTTCATGGCTATGTGATGTTCTTTATCAGCGCTTTTGCTGCTTTCCTGGTGGTTTCACTTTCGATTATCGGCGTCAATTTTATCTTTTATAAAGACGAATTGATCATGGTATACAGAACGATCAAGGAGAGAAGAAAACCAAAACGTTCCGAATAATGAAAACCGCATTGAGAGAAAAAACCGGCACCATAATAGCGCCGGTTGGACAAGCCCTGGATAGCCTTAATTAAGCATCAAGCCGCTCAAGCAAAGCTTCCTGAAGCACTTGAGAGAGATTGATTCCTTTACGGCCTGCCTGGATGGCCATCCACGCAGGCAGAGAGACATTCTTTCTGACGGAGCGTGTATCAGTCAGAGCTCTGTAAGCGTTTGTATCGACCTTAATCAGGGTTTTAAAAGCACCACTGGGAATGGAAATTGCATCCTGATCAGTGGACGGCACAACAGGATCGCCGTGATCCTCGGCGGAGCAGAGCCAGACACTGGCCGCATCGGTGATTTGGTCAATGGCATCAGAGAGGTCTTTGCCAGTGGTAATGCATCCGTCAAGATCGGGGATTCTGGCATAGATGGTTGGGTCAGTTGGGTCGTCGGTATTTCTGCTAAGTACTGCAGTATAGATGTATCTCATAGTGGTTCCTCCTTATATGATGAGTGGAAGCCAGCGGGGGTTAAGACCCCAGCTGGTTCCTCCGTATTTCTTTGTTGATGTATGACCTGTCATTGTCATTGAAGCCATGACGTTTTAGTGGAATTTTCCGATTCAGTTTTTTGTTCCAGTAGATGTCGTGATTTGCGCCATGCCGGTCAAAGACATATCCGGCATTGTTGAGATCATTGATTGCTTTGTCTCTGGGTGTCATCTTTATATCCTTTCTTATAACTATCATACACAATAATACACACTGTGTCAAGGGAAAATACACAATAATACACACTGATTGGGAGGGAATTGACAACTACCCCGCGCCTAAAGGCACGGGGCTTGGAATTTCCCCGCTTATGCCTTTTTGGGTAAGGGGTTTGCAGCTCGCCCGCTTAGTCCTGACGTCATACACGTATGCTCCTAAGCTGTACCTTTCCTTACATCCTCCGGTACAGGAGACTGCGGCTGCATCGTTGGGCGGCTAACTGCGCCCGTCAGTCACGGAGATGTGCTCCGTGGTGGCCCGGATTACTCTTTCTCGAAATGCGGAGAGTTTTCCCGTTACAGTTCACGAGGCACCCCGGTGCGGAGCACAAAGGCCTTCTTCCGGAGCGCATTCGATTTTCGCCGCCTGCTTTT
>OMTP01000028.1 GCA_900313955.1 uncultured Lachnospiraceae bacterium
CCTGCTTTTGCGGCGAAAATTACTAAGTGAAGGAAGAAGGCCTTTGTGCGAAGCGCCGAAGTGACCCACCCGTGAACAGTAACTTTCGCAAAATTTAAGGGAGGGTTTCCCTCTCCCCATTCCCCTTTGAAGACAAAATATGTGGAGCCAGGACTCGCCTGACTCCACATTTGCAGCGCTATTCTTCCGTTCAGGGAGGACCACCACTCCAAATCCCTCCACAAGACCCACCATGTGGGCCTTCGATCAGGGTCTTTGATCAGGATAGTGGTAATAGAAGTCATAGTCATAGTACAACTAAGTCGTTCAGTAAACGACGACCGCAGTCCCCTCCTGGACATTGTCGAAGATGGTCTGAATGCTGTCTTCCGGGACGTAGATACTGCCTTGCGTTCCCTGCGTCTGGTAGGTGGCGCCGCCGAATGTGGTGCGCCAGGGGGCATCGAGGATGCCGATGCGGCCGTTGAAGGCGATCCAGCCTTTGACGGGCTCTTCGTAACCTTCGACAGTGACAGAGTCAAGCGTCGCCTCCGATGTCTTCGCGGAGACAGCGTAGACGCCCTGCTTTGTCTGAAGATCAGGCGTCGGCGAGCCGCTGATGATGTCCGTCTCCAGAACCTGAGAACCATCTTTGTAGACATAAAGCTTCTGGTCAGACAGAGATATCTCAACGTATGATCCCGTAATGCCGCCATTTTCAAAGCCCTGGCCCTTGATGAGCCAGATAGGATCACGCGCGCCGCTCTTGGCGTCCTCGATCGCCTTTGTCAGATCGTCGATCATTTCCGATGGATTGAGCGCCCAGCCGTAGCTGCCGCCGCCCGGAACCGTAATGACATTTCCCGAATGCGTCGTAAACTGAATGTCCCTACTGAACGTATCATATTTCTGCGCCCACGACATGACAAGTGGCCTGATCCAGTCGGTTGCAAGCGTCACTTCCTGGCCGTTGTCCGTGATGTACTGTCTGAGGAAGCTGCCGTCGATAACCTCTGTCGAGTCTCCAAAAGCATAGGAAATGGTAAGTCCCATATACTTATTGAGAGCATCCCGGCGCGCAAGCAGCGTCTTATCATCCTTATAGACCCTGGGATGAATATAGCAGTCCGTACCGTCAACGATATCGAGCGTCTTGTCCTCCTTGTTGAGGGCCGTGAAAATCGCAGTCTCCAGCTTTTCCTCGTCGATCTGATTTCCTTCCGTCTCAGGCTGAACCTCGTAGGTCCCGTCATTTTTCGCGACCAGAGTCGCGTCCGTCGGGGGAACCGGCTCGGCGGTCATGATACTGAGTTTGGCGATGGCCGCTTTGACTGTATCCCTATCATAAGATGACGTCAGCTTGACCTTGACGTCCTGGGGAGCACTGTACTCGCGGATCCACTTCCAGGCATGCTGATTCAGCATGAGACTGTCGACGCTGTGGTTGTCCACATATGTCCAGCCCAGGTCCTTTGCCGAGAGCACCTCGACATTGCCATCCCTCTCCTTGATCGTGAGGCTGTACTGCTCGGCCTCATTTTTGAGAGCCGCCTTGACCTCACTCACACTCTTATAGGAGTAGTCCTGGCCGTTGATCTTTGTCCCGGCGTAAAAGTGCGTCTGGAAATATTCCGCGTACTTTGTGTAGAAAATGCCCCCTCCGATGAGGACCAGCGCCAGGATAATGAGGAAAATGGCCGTATTGCGGATGCGTCTTGGCCGATTGGCCTCCCGTTTTCTCCGCTTCTCCTCTGCCTTTTCCTCTTGTCTGGCCTTCTTGGCCTCGTATATCCTTCGCTTCTCAGCAGCCCTGTCGTCGCGCTTTTTGGCCTCGGCGGCCAGCTTCTCCGCCGCTGCCTTCTGCTTTCTCTCCGCCTTCTCGTTCTTGGCCTTCTCGCGGGCCTCGATCTTCTGGCTGCGCACCCGCTCCTTCTCCAGGATCTTGTCGGTGCGCTTCTTCTCGCGGGCCTCGATCTTATCCCTTCGGATCTTCTCTTTGGCCGCAATTCTGTCGGCGTTGGCTTTGACTTTGGCGTCCAGCTTCTCCTTCTGTGTCAGTTTCTTAGCTTCTTCTTTCTTTTTCTCAGAAGAAGCTTCGTCATTCTCCGACGCCCCTTCATCTGTCTCATCGTCTCCGATTTTCTCAAAAGGAGCATCAGCAGCTCCGGCGGGCTCTGTCTCAGAAGGTTCGTTCGGCACTTTCTCATAAGAAGCATCCTCTACAGGCGGCTCCTCCGGAATCTTCTCATACGGCGCATCCTCTGCTGAAGATGAGTCCTCTGGATCCGAAGGAGACGGTACGCTTTCATAGGAAGCATCCGCCACATCGGGAGAGGAGGGCGCAGCATCGACATGTCCCGGGATCGTCGATGCAGATTCAGATGCAGCTGCATTTTCAGCCTTCTCGCCTACCGGTTCGATCTGAGCATCCATGACATCGTCATTTTCCGGAGAATCTTCTTTCTCTTTCTTCGCTTTCTTTTTCCATGCCAACTGCGTCACCTCCTCCCTTCAGAGTTTTGCCATCTTCTGAATTTATGCTTCTTCCATTCCAGCCAGAAGTTTCTCAACACTGGTGAGCTTGACGGCGAGGACGAAAACTTCTGCTGCCTGCTTCAGCTCATCGAGCGGCGGGAAGGACGGAGCGATACGAATGTTGCTGTCGTGCGGATCCTTGTGGTACGGATAGGTCGCGCCGGCCGGCGTCAGCTTGACGCCCGCGTCGGAGCACTTCTTCACGATCTCCTTTGCACAGCCGTCCATGGAATCGAAGGAAATGAAGTAGCCGCCGTTTGGCTTTGTCCAGCTTCCGATGCCAAGTCCGCCAAGCTCTCTCTCAAATGTATCCTCGACCATCTCAAACTTGGGACGGAGGATGGCTGCGTGCTTCATCATATGTCTTCTCATGTTGGCCATGTTGCCGAAAAAGCGGACATGACGCAGCTGATTGAGCTTGTCGTGGCCAATGGTCTGGACCTTCATCTGCTTCTGCAGGTCTTCCAGGTTCTTCCTGGATGCTGCGACAGCCGCAAGACCGGAGCCCGGGAATGTCACCTTGGATGTGGAAATGAACTTGTAGCAGATATCCGGGTTGCCTGCTTTCTCGCACTCGTCGAGGAGCTCGAGGATAATGTCCTGCTTTCTCGGATCATCGTAGAGGTGATGAATGGAGTAGGCGTTGTCCCAGTAAATGCGGAAGTCCTCGGCTGCCGGCTTCAGGTTTGCGAAGCGGCGGACAGTCTCATCGGAGTAGGAGTAGCCCTGGGGATTGGAGTACTTGGGTACGCACCAGATTCCCTTGACCATGGGGTCGTTATTGACATATTCCTCGACCATGTCCATATCCGGGCCATCCGGCCTCATGGGAATGGTGATGAGATCAAAGCCGAAGTACTCGGTGACGCCGAAATGACGGTCATAGCCGGGCGCCGGGCAGAGCCACTTGACGGTTCCGTCCAGCTTGCACCATGGCGTGCTGCCGCAGACACCGTGAGTATAGGACTTGGATACGGTATCGAACATGATATTCAGGGAAGAGTTTCCGTAGATAATCATATTTTCCGGCGGAACTTCGGACATCTCGCCCATGAGGGTCTTGGCCTCCGGAATTCCGGTCAGGATGCCATAGTTGCGGCTGTCTGTGCCTGTGGAATCAAGATAGTAGCTGTCTGAATTGAGGACATCCATCATCTCATTGGACAGATTGAGCTGAGCCTCGGATGGCTTGCCGCGCGCCATGTTGAGGTCAAGGCCCATGGCCTCCACTTCCTTGTACTCTGCCATAAGGCTGCTCTTCAGAGCTTCGAGCTCTGCCTTGGTCATCTCCGCATAGGGTTTCATATTCATCTCTCCTCACAACAAGTTTAAAAACTTTGATTAGTAAATTCCGAAGTCATTTTAAAACAAGGAGAAAAAGGTGTCAATCCCACCATGCCCTTCCGGCGCAGCCGCAGGGGAGGACGAGGCCGCTCTTTGTCACGGGCAGGCCGACTTCTTCGCTCATGATGTGGTCGGGACGCCTGTCTTTCAGGGCTGTCGACAGCATGTAGGTGAGGACACCCGCCTGCAGGCCGGTCGTGTAGGAGTTGACAAGGTAGAAGAGCGGATGGTCGCTCAGAAGACGCGCGCACAGTTGGATGAGGTCAAAGATGTCGTCCTCAACCTTCCAGATCTCCCCCTTGGGGCCGCGGCCGTAGGAGGGAGGATCCATGATGATGGCGTCGTAAACATTTTCCCGGCGGATCTCCCGCTCCACAAACTTGACGCAGTCGTCAACAAGCCAGCGGACAGGCCGCTCGCCAAGGCCCGAGAGGTCCGCATTTTCATGGGCCCAGGTCACCATGCCCCTGGAGGCGTCGACGTGGGTCACATTTGCCCCGGCCCTGAGGGCGGCGCAGGTCGCTCCGCCGGTATAGGCGAAGAGGTTGAGGACCCTGATGGGGCGCCCTGCATTTTCAATAAGAGTGCTGAACCAGTCCCAGTTGACGGCCTGCTCTGGAAAGAGGCCTGTGTGCTTGAAGCTGAAGGGCTTTAAATTGAAGGTGAGACCGAGAGGATCGTAATGGATCTCCCATGTCCTGGGCAGATCGAAGAACTCCCAGCTGCCGCCGCCTTTCTGGCTTCTGTGGTAGCGGGCGTTGGGGTGCGTCCAGCCCGCCTCCTTTCTGTCGGTCTTCCAGATGACCTGCGGGTCAGGGCGGACAAGAAGATACTTGCCCCACCTCTCCAGCTTCTCGCCGTCTGAGGTGTCGAGGACCTCATATTCCTTCCAGTTTTCTGCCTGCCACATAAGCACTCCTCATTTAGTCGTTGGTGTCATAAGTGTCGTAATGATCCGTGGTATCGCCGTTGTCATAGCCATCGGCGTTGTTGCCATCCGTGTTGTTCGTTCCCCCGGTCTCATCGGCTGTCTCGTCGGGGACATTGTCCTCATCGCTCACGTTAATGTAGTTCTTGTAGACGTAGCCCTCCTCACCTTCGTTGGAGATGTGGTACCAGCTGCCGTGCCTTCCCAGAACCTGGACCATAGTTCCCTCGGAGATGGTCGTGATCGTGTCTCCTCCGGGGCCGTCTCTCAGGTTAACATTGCTGGTAATCTCAGCGCTGACGCCGATGACCTGCTGGCTTGCCTCCGCCTCGCTCCCGGAGGATGACGCACTCTCTTCGCTCGAATCTGAGCTCTGGGTCATAAAAGCCGGGTCCGAGGACGGGCGGACCGCCCCGCTCATGGTGTCCGTCGTTGCAGCGGTCGCAGCCGACTTGCTCTCGGTCGTCGCCTCAGAGGCATTGGACGGCGAGAAGTCGGCGTTGCTGCATCCCGCAAACAGAGCCGCCACGAGAATGGTCAGCCCCGCCAAAATTCCTATACTCAATCGCTTCATGTTCCTCTCTCCTATAATCAGCTTTTTGAAAATGTTCTTTAAGCCATACTTTGCTTATTATCCTTTTCATACTACCACGATTCCCGGAAAATGGGGAGAGGAAAATGCATCGACAAGAACTCTGATATGTTGGGTGCACTTACGGTGCAAATGGAGTAAAATAAGAAAATAAGTAACTGTTCAGGACGGGCTCTTTGCGGAGAGAAAAACATGTCCTCAGCGGCGAATTGTCCTTGCGAGCGAACCTTCGTCATCGATCAGGCCTTCTTTTGAGCCGAGGAGGACATGTTTTTCTCGAAGCAAAAGTGCCCTCCTGAACAGTTACGAAAAGACAATGTAACTGCTGATCAAAGGGGATAGCGGAAAGTTGTGTATTCAGACTGCACAACTTTCCGCCTTTCCATTGCCTAAAAGGTCTGTAACTCCAGCTTGGGAGAAATCCAAAACAGGCCTTTCCTACAACAGGAAGGAGTGATCTTATGAAGAAATTGACGTTCAAGGGCGGTATCCATCCCTATGAGGGAAAGGAACTGTCCTCGGACAAGGCGATCAGAAAACTTGAGCCGGGCGATGAACTGGTCTTCCTCATGAGCCAGCACATCGGAGCTCCCGCCAAACCTCTGGTCAAAAAGGGAGACCATGTGCTCCGCGGTCAGAAGATTGCGGACGCCGGCGGCTTTGTGTCGGCACCCATCTATTCCTCTGTCTCAGGCGATGTCAAAGCCATTGAGAAGAGGAAAAATGCAACAGGCGGCATGGTTGACGCCATCATCGTCACCAACGATAAAGCCTACGAAGAAGTCGAGTACACGCCCGCTGACTACACGTCCCTGAGCCGCGATGAGATCCTGGGCAGGATCCGCGAGGCTGGCATCGTCGGCATGGGCGGTGCAGGATTCCCGACATCCGTCAAACTGGCGCCGAAGAATCCAGACAAGATTGACTACATTCTGGTCAACGGCTCCGAGTGCGAGCCCTACATCACCAGCGACTACCGCTGCATGATGGAGATGACGGACAGGATTGTTGAGGGACTTCAGATTATCCTCCGCCTCTTCAAACCGACAACCAAAGGTGTCATCTGCGTCGAGGACAATAAGCCTGCCGCCATTGAGAAGATGACAAAGGCTGTTCTGGGAAAGGAAAATGTCTCCGTCGCTGTCGTTCGCACCAAGTACCCGGAGGGAGCGGAGCGCTGCCTCATCAGCGCCGTCACAGGCCGCAAGGTCAACTCGAAGATGCTGCCGGCAGACGCCGGGGTTGTTGTCGACAACATTGATACCGTCCTCGCCATCGATGACGCTGTGACAAAGGGAATTCCTCTGATGCACCGCATTTTCACTGTTTCCGGCGACGCGGTGGAAAATCCGGGCAATTTCGACGTATGCGTCGGCATGAACTACAGTGAGGTCGTGGACGCCGCAGGCGGGTTCAAAAATGTACCTGAGAAGATCATTTCCGGCGGTCCCATGATGGGATTTGCCCTCATGGATTTAAATGTTCCGGTGACCAAGACAAGCGGTGCCATCACGGCATTTTCCCATGATACTGTTTCCAGACTCATGCCGTCCGCCTGCATCAACTGCGGCCGATGTCTTCATGGATGTCCGGCCCACCTCATGCCTACTCGCCTTGCGGCTTTTGCCGAGCACGGGGATGCGGAGTCCTTCGAGAAGTTTAACGGACTTGAGTGCGTCAACTGCGGCTCCTGCAGCTGGTCCTGCCCGGCCAAGCGGCCACTTGCGGCGGAGATCAACACCATGCGGCAGAATGTTCTCGCTGCAAAGCGCAGGAAAAAGAAATAAGGAGGAGAGCAAAAGATGAACGAAAAATTACAGGTTTCTGTGTCTCCTCATGTAAGAGACAGCATTACAACCCAGAAGATCATGGCATGCGTGATTCTGGCCCTCATGCCGGCGGCATGCTTCGGCGTCGTCAATTTCGGACCGTATGCTCTTCTGATTCTGCTCCTTTCCGTTGCGAGCGCAGTGGCAAGTGAGTACCTTTATGAGAAAGCTATGAAAAAACCGGTGACGGTCGACGACCTGTCGGCTGTCGTGACTGGACTTCTCATCGGCATGAACATGCCGGCCCATATCAACTGGTGGATTCCGGTTTTGGGCTCTGTTTTTGCCATTATCGTGGTCAAGCAGCTCTACGGGGGCCTCGGCCAGAACTTTATGAACCCGGCTCTGGGCGCCAGATGCTTTTTACTCATTGCTTTTTCGAGCGAGATGACGACCTATGCATGCGATACAGGCCTTGCCAAAGGCGTCTCGGCCCTCAGCGTCCCGGGAAGTGTAGACATCGACGCCCTGTCTGGCGCGACGCCCCTCGCCTATCTCAAGCAGGGAATCACTTTGAGCCCGGCTGCTCTCTTCACGGGGACGACCCTGGGCGTCATCGGCGAGACGAGCGCGCTGTGTCTCCTCATCGGCGGCATTTTCCTTCTTGTCCTTAAGATCATCGACTGGAGAATTCCGGCTGCCTATCTGGGAACATTTGCCATTCTGGTTCTCCTTACGGCTGCCATCCGCGGTTATGCGAGTCCCTTCCTTTTCATGATCGATGAGCTATGCGCGGGCGGCATCATGCTGGGTTCCTTTTTCATGGCGACGGATTATGTCACGAGCCCCATCACGGAGAAGGGCAGGGTTGTCTACGGAATCTTTCTGGGCGTCATGACATGGCTCTTCCGCATGATCGGCAGCGGCGCTGAGGGTGTCTCCTACGCGATCATCCTCGGAAATGTTTTGACTCCGCTCATAGAGAACTTTACGACTCCGAGGGCCTTTGGCATCGTCAAAGAGAAGAAATCCAAAAGGGAGGCGGGCGCATGAGTGCAAAAGAAGAAATCAAAGATTCCTGCTGCAACACGGAAGGGCTTACAAAGAGCACGGGCAAGCAGGATAAGGGTGTTGTTCACGATACCATCGTCCTCACCATCATCACTCTGGTGGCGGGGCTTGTCTTAGGAGGCGTCCACCACATCACGGCAGCTCCGATCGCTGCGCAGGAGAAGGCGACCATGGAGGCGGCCCAGAGGGCGGTCTTCGCGGATGCGGATTCTTTCGACGAGGTTCCGCTCGATGACGCAGCCATGGAGAAGGCTCTCGCCGACAACGGTCTCACCCGCACGACGGTGAACGCTGTGTATGCAGCCAAGGACAGTTCAGGAACAGATCTCGGTTACGTTGTCGACTCCACGAACAGCGAGGGGTACGGCGGCGACGTCGAAGTTATGGTCGGAATTACGACAGGGGACAGCGGTTACACCGTGAACGGCATCTCTTTCTTATCTTTAAGCGAGACAGCAGGTATGGGCATGAAGGCCAAAAATCCTGAGTTCATGGATCAGTTTACAGATATGGCCCTGGGCGACAGCAGGCAGATTGCCTACACAAAGAACGGCAAGAGTGCGGCCAATGAGATCGATGCGATCTCCGGCGCGACAGTCACAACGAACGCAGTCACCAAGGCTGTGAACGGAGCCCTGGCTGCTGTAAGTACAGTAGAGGAGGGTGCGTCATGAAATTAAAGAAAAATACACCGGTCGAGAGACTGTGGAACGGCATCTTTACGGAGAACCCGGCATTTGTTCTGGTTCTCGGCACCTGCCCGGCTCTGGCGACGACGACAAGCGCGACCAATGCCATCGGCATGGGACTCTCCACAACGGTCATTCTGTCACTGAGTAACCTGCTCATTTCTCTTCTGAGAAAGGTCATTCCCGACCGCATGAGAATGCCGGCCTATATCGTCATTATTGCATCCTTTGTCACTATGGTTGATTTCCTCATGGAGGGCTTTGTCCCGTCGCTCTATGCGTCGCTCGGCATCTACATCCCCCTCATTGTCGTCAACTGTATCATCATGGGCCGCGCCGAGGCTTACGCCGGCAAGAATCAACCGCTGGCCTCCTTTTTCGACGGCCTTGGCATGGGGCTCGGCTTCACGTTGGCCATTTTCCTCATCGGCTCCTTCCGCGAGATCCTGGGTGCCGGAACCTGGTTTGGCAGGCAGATTATGCCGGCGGGTTACGTTCCCATCAACATTTTCGTCCTGGCTCCGGGTGCCTTTCTCGTCTACGGCTTCCTCATCGCAGGCATGAATAAGCTCAAGATCGGGGCCGGCAGAAAGCCGAAGGAGGAATGGGACCCGACCGTCAAGATGTGCGGCGAGTGCATGAACTGTATGAAGATGGGGATGTGCGGTAAGAAGCCGGAGTCCTGTGAAGAAGTGAAGAAAGCGGGTGAAACATCATGACATTACTTATTCTGGCGGTCAACGCCTGTCTCATCAATAACGTCGTTCTCTCACAGTTCCTCGGCATCTGCTCCTTCCTTGGCGTCTCCAAGAAGAGCGACACGGCCAAGGGCATGGGCGCGGCGCTCACATTCGTCCTCACCCTGTCGTCTTTTGTCTGCGGCGTCCTCTACAATGTTCTCCTTGTACCCCTTCATCTGGAGTATTTGAAGACGATTGTCTTCATCGTCATCGTCGCGGCTCTGGTTCAGTTCGTCGAGATGTTCACAAAGAAGTACGCCAAGAATCTCTATGAGGCTCTCGGTATCTATCTTCCGCTCATCACAACCAACTGCGCCGTCCTTGGCGTGGCTCTTCTCAATGTCCAGAACGGCTACGGCATTCTGACCGGTACTGTCTACGGCTTCGCGACGGCACTTGGCTACTGGATCGCCATTCAGCTTCTGTCCTACATACGCGAGAAGATGATCTATAATGACGTCCCCAAGTCCTTCCAGGGCTTTCCGATCGTCATGGTGACGGCAGCCCTGATGTCGATAGCATTCTTCGGGTTCTCGGCTCTGAAGTGAACAGTACCAGGTACCTGTCACCGGATAATTTAGAAAATTCTTAAATGCCTGGTGGCAGGCACAGACAGGAGGAAACTATGAGTGGAATTGTGATTGCGATGCTGACGGTCGGAGGCGTGGGCCTCGTCGTCGGTATCTTCTTGAGTGTGGCCTCTAAGGCCTTCGCCGTTCCGGTCGATGAGAAGGAAGAGGCGATCAATGAAGTTCTGCCTGGCGCCAACTGCGGCGGCTGCGGCTTCTCCGGATGTGCGGCTCTTGCGGCGGCCATCGCCCGCGGAGACGCTCCGGTCAACGCCTGTGTGGTCGGTCAGCAGCCGGTCGCCGACCAAATCGCTGCCATCATGGGCACGACTGCAGGCGCGGCTGAAAAGAAGGTTGCCTTCGTCCGATGCGCGGGCGACTGCGACAAGACAACAGAGAACTATGTGTATTCAGGCCCGAAGAAGTGCGCCAATGTCAGGTTTGCGCCGGCCGGCGGTCCCAAGTCCTGCGCCTTTGGCTGCACGGGCTTCGGTGACTGCGTCGCCGCCTGCCAATTTGACGCCATGCACATCGTCAGGGGAATCGCGCAGGTCGACATCGACAAATGCACCGACTGCAAGAAGTGCATGGCCGCATGTCCCAAGGGCCTCATTATCGAGGTGCCGTACAAGGCCGTATCCCACATCGGCTGCGTGAACCCCGGCAAGGGCAAGCCTGTCATGTCAAACTGCAAGATCGGCTGCATCTCCTGCCAGAAGTGCATGAGAAACTGCCCTGCCCAGGCCATCACCATGGATCCTGGCTACCCGGTCATCGACTACGCCAAGTGCACGAACTGCGGCAAGTGCAGGGATGACTGCCCGCGCCACTGCATCGTCTGAACCCACGGGGACGCGGCTGGTGGGTTCACTTGTTCAAAAAAGGGACAGGCATCCATTCATACAAATCGGGGAACTGTTCAGGAGGGCACTTTTGCTTCGAGAAAAACATGTCCTCCTCGGCTC
>OMTP01000102.1 GCA_900313955.1 uncultured Lachnospiraceae bacterium
CGCTCCGGAAGAAGGCCTTTGTGCTCCGCGCCGGGGTGCCCCGTGAACTGTAACTCTCAAAGAATTTTCAGTCATCAGCGGGCATTTCCTTGGTGAGTTTTTCGGATGGGCATGTGGTACAATGAGACATGGAAAGGTTTCAATGTACGACCTGGCGGGAAGTTCATATGCATCTCCAGGGAGGATGCATTTTCAAATAGATAAGGAGTTTCTTTATGGGAAATAAAGTGGAAAATGGTGTTATGATTCAGTACTTCGAGTGGTACCTGCCGGCAGATGCAAGTCTGTGGCGGACGCTGACCGACAAGGCTCACTATCTGGCCAGCCGCGGGGTTACCAGTATCTGGCTTCCCCCGGCCTATAAGGGGGCCAAGGGCATCGAGGATGTCGGCTATGGCGTCTATGATCACTATGATCTGGGAGAGTTTGACCAGAAGGGAACGGTTCCGACCAAGTACGGGACAAAGGAGGAGTACCTCAAGTGCATCGAGGCCCTGCAGTCGAATGGCATCGATGTCTATGCGGATATCGTCCTCAACCATATGATGGGGGCGGACGATAAGGAGGAAGTTCAGGCCGTCGTCAATTTCCAGCAGAACCGCATGGAGGAGATCTCGCCGGTCATGGATATCGACGCCTGGACAAAGTTTGATTTCCCGGGACGCGCAGGAAAATATTCCGACTTCACATGGGATTCCACCTGCTTCTCGGGCGTCGACTGGGATGAGAGAAGTCAGAAAAATGAGATCTACCGCTTCGCCAATGTCTCCTGGGACGAGGGCGTCGACCGGGAAAATGTCAACTATGACTATCTCATGGGCGCCGACATCAACTTCAGCAACCAACGGGTTCGCGATGAACTGGCCAAGTGGGGCCAGTGGTATCTGGACACAACGCATGTCAACGGCTTCCGTCTGGATGCGGTCAAGCACATCAAGTCGGATTTCTTCGGAGAGTGGCTCTATAAGCTGAGGACCAGGTACAATAAGGAGCTCTTTACTGTGGGAGAGTACTGGCACAATGACGTCAATGTCCTCGAGGACTACCTGGACACCTGCTACCACTGCATGTCTCTCTTTGATGTGCCCCTCCACTATAATTTCTTTGTTGCCTGCCACAGCAACGGCGAGTACGATATGAGGGACATCTTCAAGGGGTCCCTTGTCGATGCGGATCCGGACCACGCTGTGACGTTTGTCGACAATCACGACACGCAGACCGGCCAGGCTCTGGAGAGTGCCATCCTTGACTGGTTCGTTCCGCTGGCTTACGCTCTCATTCTCCTTCGCCCCAAGGGATACCCCTGCGTCTTCTATGGGGATTACTATGGCATTCAGAAGTTTGGCGATCCTGGTTTTTCGGGCGAGCTGGATGTCCTTCTTTTTATCCGCAGGAAGAAGATGTTCGGCGAGCTGCATGATTATTTTGATAATGAGGATCTGGTCGGCTGGACCCTGGAGGGCGATGATGAGCATCCGGATTCGGGCCTTGCCGTCGTCATGACGGACCGCATGGGCGGCATCAAGGACATGTATGTCGGCGAGAGGCATGCCGGTGAAGTCTGGGTTGACGCCCTCGGCATATGCGGCCAGGAGGTCACGATCGACGAGGAGGGCAAGGGCAGGTTCACCTGCTCGGACGGTTCCTGCTCTGTCTGGGTCCGCGAGGCAGCCGAGGAGACCATCATTCCGCGTTTCGACGAGTCTGTCGAGGCAACGGCTGTCCACCACGGTCGGGAGTCCTTCGAGGGATAAGACTTTACATATTTGAAAAATGCATGTATAATGCATTTATGCAAGGGAGCGTGCCACCCGGAGAGTGGACATGCTCTCTTTTTTCATTAAGGCAGCGCAACTGCTCAGAACATGTTTCTTACGAAGCAAGCCACTCTTCTGAATAGCTACCGTTAAGAAAACATTTGGCACGAACATTGCACCTTTTTTCGGCAAGTTTGCCATAGGAAATGATTGCGCAAGTCATTATAATGAAGTTCATCAGGCTTTGGAAACGATTTACTGATTTCCTATATAGGACAGGAGGAGGCATATGAGCAGTATCAAGATCAGGCAGTGCGGCATCACGGATGGGAACACAGAGTGCATTGTCAATGCAGCCAATGTAAACCTGAAGGGCTGCGGAGGAGTGTGTGGAGCAGTCTTTCGGGGAGCAGGCTGGGATGATATGGAGGCGATCTGTGATGAGATCGGCCACTGCGATGTGGGGGCTGCGGTGATCACACCGGCTCTGCGCCTGCGCACCAAATATGTCATCCACGCGGTTGGCCCCGTCTGGCAGGGCGGCGGTTTTCATGAGGACAAGCTGCTCTACAGTGCCTATCGGGCCGCTCTGGATCTGGCGCTTGCCTATGGTCTTCACTCTGTGTCGCTTCCTCTCATCTCTGTAGGCAACAATGGGTATCCAATCGAGGATGCCTGGACGATCGGCCTTCGTGCCTGCGCCGATTTTCTCGACGATCATCCCGCATATGAGATCGATCTTCTCTTCACAATTCCGGATGAGACCCTGGTCAGGGTTGGCAACTTCCAGCTGTCGCGGATGTTCTCCAGGGCAAAGGCACAGTAACGTTACTGTTCACGGGTGGGTCACTTCGCCGCTTCACACAAAGGCCTTCTTCCTTCACTTAGTCATTTTCGCCGCAAAAGCAGGCGGCGAAAATCGAATGCGCTCTGGAAGAAGGCCTTTGTGCTCCGCGCTGGGGTGCCCCGTGAACTGTAACACAGTAACTGTTATATTTTAATAAAGTATAGAAAAAATTCCACATATTTTCATGCATTATGATAGAATATAGACATACATTTACCTGAAATAAGGTAACTATTCAGGAGGCCGCCGGTTGTGAGTGATTGAAAAGCACTTCCTCCGCGGACGCCCCTCAAAGGTCCACTCCGGAAGTGCTTTTCAATCACTCATGCGTCGGCAGTTCTGAACAGCTACGAAATAAGGAGGAATTTGCTATGTCTATGTACAATTTCTGTTTCCATGTGCCGACCAGAATTTATTTTGGCAAGGACGAGATCAGCCATCTGTCAGAGCTTGCTCAGTACGGAAAGAGCGTGCTCCTTGTCTATGGAGGAGGCAGCATCAAGAGGAACGGAATCTACCAGAAGGCTGTGGACATTCTTGGACAGGCGGGCGTCGCCATTCATGAGCTGGCCGGCGTCGAGCCCAACCCCAGAATTCAGACGGTCCGCAAGGGCGCTGATCTGTGCAAGGCGGAGGGCATCGATATGGTCCTGGCGATCGGCGGCGGCTCAACGATTGACTGCGCCAAGGTCGTGGCTGCAGGTGCAAAGTACGACGGCGACCCGTGGGATCTGGTTCTCGACGGAAGTAAGATCAAGGAGGCGCTGCCCATTTTCTCCGTGCTGACTTTGTCCGCGACAGGATCCGAGATGGACCAGTTCGCCGTCATTTCCGATATGACGAAGAATGAGAAGTGGGGCACGGCGGCTGACTGCCTGAAGCCGACCATGTCCGTTCTCGATCCGACGTATACATTTTCCGTATCGAAGAAGCAGACAGCTGCAGGGACGGCGGATATGATGAGCCACACGTTTGAGAACTATTTTAGTTTCACGGAGGGCGCGGATGTTCAGAAGCGCTTTGCGGAGGGACTGCTGAAGACCATGATCAAGTATGGACCGATCGCTCTCAACAAGCCGGATGACTACGATGCCCGCGCCAACCTCATGTGGGCAGCCAGCCACGCCATCAACGGTCTTGTCGCGGCGGGCTCGCAGCCGGCATGGTGCGTCCATCCCATGGAGCATGAGCTCTCTGCTTTCTATGACATCACGCACGGTATCGGTCTTGCCATTCTGACTCCGGTCTGGATGGAGCATGTCTTAAGTGCAGAGACGGCTCCGTACTTTGCCGAATATGGCCGCAATGTCTGGGGCCTTGAGGGCGACATTGACATGGAGATCGCCAGGACTGCCATCGCGAAGACGCGCAGCTTCTTCGTCGAGACGATGGGGATCCCTCAGTATCTCTGCGAAGTCGGCGTCACAGGAGACGAGCACTTTGAGAAGATGGCTGAGAAGGCAGAGGTCGGAAGCCGAGGCTCCTTCGTCCCGCTCACGAAGGAAGATATCCTTGCCATCTACAAGGACGCTTACAGGCCCGGGGAGTGAGTCTCATAAGTTCATTTACCCAGGGTAACTGTTCAGGACGGGCTCTTTGCGGAGAGAAAAACATGTCCTCAGCGGCGAA
>OMTP01000013.1 GCA_900313955.1 uncultured Lachnospiraceae bacterium
AAGTGAAGGAAGAAGGCCTTTGTGCGAAGCGGCGAAGTGACCCACCCGTGAACATTAACTTACAGTTCACGCGTCAGCCGGTTGCTGCCTCGAAAAAGCACTTCCGAAGTGGATCCTCACAGGAATGTCCACTCCGAAAGTGCTCTCCGAGACCTCCCCGCCGGCAGACCAGTGAGCTGTGACGTCAGCTCCCTTATCTGTGTTTCTTCTTCCTGTCAAAAAGGAGAGTAAAAAGACCGAGAAGAAGGCAGCCAAAGGCGGCGCTGTAGGCAACGTGCGCGGACCTGCCGCCGGTGTTAAGAATGGTCTCGCCCGGCGTGGTCGGCGTCGGCGTGACGCGCGGCGTGTCGGTCGGCGTCACAGTCACTGTACCGGTGACGGATGATGTCGGTGTCGCTGTACCTGTTGTTTGCGTCGGCGCAGGTGACGACGTTCCGCTCGGTGCCGGATTGTCCCCGCCCCCGGTCGGAGACGGCGTCGAATTGCCGGACACCGTTGGCGTAGGCTGCTTCGTTTCCGTCGGCGTAGGCTGCTTTGTCCCGGTCGGCGTCGGCGTCACCTCCTCGACGGGCAGATTGAAGTCCATGGACAGATCGGACAAAGTCCCGCCCCGCTCCAGATAGAAGAAAGAGAAGGTATGCTCCTTGCCCTTGGCAAAGGTACAGGTGCCATGCTCCGTTTTGACCGTCTCCGATTCGGTCGCCGCCACCTCATAAGGACTGACCGAGTTCTGCGTCTGCCAGGTGCCCTCCGTAAAATTGACCTCGCCGCTCACACGCTCGTGAATGCCGCCCATATCGAGGATAAGCTTTCCGTCGACAAAGAGCCAGGCGTCATCGTCGCCGCTGAAATGGAAGACCATGTCCTGGCCATGAATCCTGCCGTCCTCTGGAATCCTGAATGTCTGTGTCATAGCAAGACCAAAGTGGTCATCAATCTTTGCATCGTCAATGAGGTAAGTGCCCTCATTTTTCTTCAGGGCCGTGCCCCAGACGCCGTCGTCCTCAAAGCTGTTGAAGGGGAAGAAACCGGCTCCTTTCTCGTCCCAGCCGTCGATGCCGAGCGTCCTGGTGTACTCATAGACATGATTCTTCCCGGCGCTGTAAACCGCCGCATTCATGGCGCTGTTGTACGAATACCGGCTCGTCTCCTTATCATAGAGGAAATCAAAGTCGACATCCTTATAGACCTTCTTGGTCCCTCCATTTGTCTCCTTTTTGACGGCCTTTTCGTCAAAAAGAGAAAAAGGCGTCGTACAGGAAAAGACAGGAAGTCCGTCCTTCAGAGTGTCCCCGACGATTCCCCGGAAGGCGCCGGTGTGCCAGACATTGATGTCCGCATCTGCCTCATTTTTCGGGTCATAGCTGAAGTGAAACTCCGTCGTCTGCCTGTCCTTTACAAAATGTCCCTTCTCCCCGAAGTCATAGTCGAAGAGATTGACCTTGAGAGGAACGACATTCGAAGAGACCGTCTGCAGGCCGTCCTTCGAAGAAGAGCCCACATTCTTCTTAGCTGTGGCGACGGAAATGACCGCTGCCTTGGGCACATCGTCCTGGTTCCCGTCGGATGTCCGGTCATTGCGATAGCTCCCAGCAAAGTACGTGCGTCTCAGGTGCTGAGCGCCGGACGGCACCGTGCATTTGGACGGAATCACATCGTAAGAATCCCCGTCCGTCATATCCATCCAGTAGGTGAGATCAAAGACATCGACCGAAGGCATAACGACCATAGCCTCGCCCTCTCTCAGATGGGCGTGAATGCCGTAAAAATACGCGCTCGACAAAGTGATCCGCTGAAAAGAGGTCTTCTCGCCGGAATTGACATAGTCCTGGTCATTTCTGACCGCCTCCTTCTTCCAGACATAGGACCCGTCCTCCGCCTTCTCGCGCTTATAGAGATGCGACATGAGGATCTGGCTGCGCGCCCCCGCATAGGTGCCTGCTCTCGTTGAGGCGTGATAGTAGGTCTCGTCCGCCGGCTGAGAAATATTGAGCAGAAAATTGGCTCCCGGATCATCTTCATTTTTCGGCTCCGTGCAGTCCTTATTGGTCACGACGAGCGCCCCATCCGGCCACTCCCCGTCCCTGATCGTATCGGGCAGAAACATTTGCCTGATGGAAATGTTCTTCTTCACATCCCCGCTCTCTTCCGAGGCGCGCACAGCTGCAACCTGCTCGTCCGCACGCAGAAGATCCGTGGAAAACCAATTGCCCGTGAGGGCCGTAAAATGCACTGTCTCCGCCTGACTGCGGTCCCAGGTGTCCGGAGACGCCGTGCGGAAGAGCTGGTAGTCCGCATTCGGCACGCCGCCGCTCTTTACCCGGCCGAGCGCCCCGTACAGATCCTTGTAGTTGCCGCAGGGGTTGAGCATATACGTATCGCTCGCGCTGTCCGGGTAAATGATGTTTCCGGCGTTGTCGGTCAGCTCATAGGCGTCTCTGACAGGTTTCCTCGCATCATTGTCCACATTGGAAAATGCGTCTTCGTCCGGGACGATCCTGCGCACGGACACAATCGTTCCCGCGGGAAATGCATTGATTGTCATGTGCACCCTGGTCGTGACCCGGGCCAGACGGACGGTATCCTCGATCTTCTCATACGTTCCGTCGTCCTTCTTTTTGTAGTCCTCGATCGCATAATAGGCCTTCGCTTCGCCGGAAGAGAGCTTCGGCGCGACATAGAGCTCCGCCGGAAAGGCTGAATTCTTCTCGATGAGAAGGCCGTAGTTGGGAAGTCCATTATCCTGAAGGCCGGCTGCGGAGGCATTTCCTTCATCCTCGACGCTCAGGGTCACCTTCTGGAGCGGCTTGCCGGCGTCGGAGACATTTTCAGAAGAATGAAATCCTTTCTTCCCCTCTTTTACCTCTGTCCCGTCTTCTCCCGTCAGCTTCAGAGCGCCGCCGGAGGCAGCCATGGACAGGCCATAGGCAAAACTGAACTTGCGCACCCTTCCGCCGTTGACGAGAAAGGCCCCCCTGGAGATGCTGCCGCCCGACGGACGGAATGTGCCCTTCTCCACATTCTGCTCGCGGGGAGAGGCGTAGTCCGGGGAGACCGGGACAACCGCCAGGATATCTCCTTTGGCCGGATGAAAGGCGTTGATATTGAGCGAAGCCGACTTGTCCTTCTCGACCTCGAGCAGCTTATTGTTCACGTAGGAATAAGTGCCATCGTCATTTTTCCGATAGTAGACACAGGCAAAGAGGCCGCCCGTCTCGTAACGTATGGGGTAGGTCCATGCGGCGGACGAGGACTCGCGGTAGGCGCCGGACTTGCAGAAGCCAAAGCCGCCCTCGCCATTTTCCGCATGGGACGGAACGCTGACCGACAAAGCAAGCGGGCGCCTGATGCCCTTATCCGGAATGTCTCCAATCTTGATCCTGAGGCCGGCCGTCATGAGCTCCTCTTCGGTGCAGGCTTCTGCTTCGTCCTTCCTGTTCTCGACATCCACTCCATCGTCGCGGAGTTTTGTCCTGGCCACAACAACCTCCCGGGTATTGCCCCTGTGGTCCCCGGAATCGCCGCTTGTGATGTAGCCGCCGCTGATTCTGCGGCTGCCGAAGACGGCCATCCCGTCTCCCTCCGATTTCACGCCCGAAAGATACCAGCTCTGCTCCGCACTCATGGCGATTTCATAGCGGAAGCAGTAGCGGTCAGACTCTCTCGGCTCCCGGCCGGTGCGGTCGGACTCTCCGATCTTTTTGGGGACAAAAGCCGCCGCCTCATTCGGAGAGAGACGGACGAAATAGCTGTGGCTCAGATCCGCCGTGTCGGCGTAGGACTCGATCGGCCCCTGCCAGCCCGTCTCTTTCACGTAGGTGCCGGAAGCCTCGTCATACTTGTAGATGAACATACATGTGGCGAGTGCCGAACTCATGTAATTGTCGGGCTGGGTGTTGTGGCTCTTCTCTCCGCAGGGATTGAGCTTGACGAAAAAGCCAGGGTAACTGCCCTCACTGTCCTTCTTCTCGTCGGGATCCGCCTTCAGGATGAGCCCTTTGGCCGGCAGGCCATCCCCCGACACCGTCACAAGCTTCGGGGTGGGCGTCGGTGTTTTCGCGTCCTCAATCTCCCTTGCCGGGATTGTCTCCGTTGCGTCTGCCTCCGACGCCCTCGCCAGCATTCCCTCCGGCATCATGAGCGCGATGAGAAGGACCGACAGCAAAAGGCACATAAATTTCTCGATGGTTCTGCGTTTCTCCATCATCATTCATCTCCTCCCCTCTTATTTCTCCGGACAGCCAGGGCGACGACAGCCGCCGCTGACCCGATGACAGCCGCCAGAAGGGCGCAGTACCCTCCTATGTCGCCTGTTTTCACGACAGCCGCCTGATGGACGGCCGCTTTGGGTGTCGGCGTCGCGGTCACCCTGGCCGCTGCTCCCGTCGTCCTGGGCGGGTTCAGTTGATTCTTTGGCTCGACGACCAGCGTCCTGCTTGTCCTGCCGTCCTTCACCACCGGCAGCTCGACGAACCACGGATCCTGAGCCGTCCATCCTGTCGGGTTTTTCACCGGTGCGACCAGGTAAATGGCGGGGCGCAGGCCGCGGAGCGTCGCCTCGCCCTT
Source organism: uncultured Lachnospiraceae bacterium (assembly GCA_900313955.1). GTDB lineage: Bacteria > Bacillota > Clostridia > Lachnospirales > Lachnospiraceae > Chordicoccus. The sequence continues at coordinate 4,567 of OMTP01000013.1, forward strand.
GTCGTCTGTCGTCATCTCATAGCTGACGTAGTCGGCCTTTGATTTCTTCACGGCCTCCCATGCCTTTTTGGCAAATGCGCTGTCTGTGAGTTTTTTGTCCGTCATGTCCATGCCCGGCAGACAGGATGAGATTGTCCCGTCTTCTTTCCGTATGCCCACGGCTGTGACGGAAAATGCCGCGTCCTTCAGGGGCGTCTTCTTCTCACTTCCGCCGAAATCCTCAATCCTCAAGGTGCAGCTGTCTGCGCTCAGGCTGTCAAGCCCGGCGGCAAAGGCGGGCAGCGCCACCGTCTCGAAGACAAGGAGGAAGATCGCCAGAATTCCCCAACCAATCCATGTCTTTATTTTCATTTTCTCCTCCATTTCATGTTCATGATGAGGACCGTCCCCGCGGCCTCATTTTCAAAGCGAGCAGGGGAAATCCGAGAAGGAACAATCCCCTGATGAGGTCCAGCCTGCCCACTCTCCTTTGAACTTTCTGCTTGAGATAAGGGCTCGTCTCCGGGATCCGACTCCCGCGGACAAGCAGTCTCTGATTGTTTACACCAAATGGCGTACATGTATACAGCGTAATGAAATCCCTGCCGGGAACCACCTGCAGATAGCGGGAGGCCGCACGGGGTTCGACGACCACAATCCGGTCGACGCGATACCACAGGTTCCGCCCCAGGACACGCACCAGAAAGAGATCTCCTTCTCTCATTTCGGTAAGGCGCGTGAAGAGGTCGTTACCCGCGATCCCCGTGTGACCGGCCAGGACCGCGTGGGTGCTCATTCCGCCCGTCGGAAGAGATGTCCCGTACATGTGACCTGCGCCCTTCTCCAGAGTTTCTTCATATGTCCCATGAAAAATGGGCAGGTCAAGGCCAATGGCCGGCACGGTGAGCTCTGCCATAGCGGCCCCCTCCTTCTCCCTCAAAAGGGAAATGTACCTGACGTCAGGGGCACATGACCCTCGAAAAGAAAATGGCTGTCCGCTTGCGGCCAGGCAGTGATTGGCGGCGGATGCCTCCACAAGGCCGGCCTCTGCTTCCCCCGGCTTCATGGAGCGCACAGCCACCTCCCGCGTCCGGGACCTGGCTGCGCACTCCTCCCCATGCACAAGGCTCATCGCCTCCACTGCAAGAAGAATTCCCCACGCCAGAAGAATCAAAACCAGCCTCATTTTCCGCATCACGCCGCTCCTCACCTCCCCCTCACAGGGATTTCATGTGAGCCGCAAACGCTTCGCGGCCACGCCCCCAAAATACCACCGCCCGAAAATCTGACAACAGAAAATGGCGAACATCGTAATTTACTACCATTTCATCTTAAAAAATTACAATGTTAGTTATATGGAACTAACCATCCCGGGCAGTTTATAAACTGGTGCGAAAGTCAAGGACTTTTTTTAGACAGTCCTGGAGCAAGAAGCGA
>OMTP01000152.1 GCA_900313955.1 uncultured Lachnospiraceae bacterium
GTTTCGTTGCCGTATGTAGGGGCTGTCCTTATGCTTGGTGAGTGGGTTGATTTCAAACTTGGCGAGTATGGATATTCCATCGCAGGCGAGAGCAGCATCAAGCTGTCCGCTCTCATGGAGCAGCTCGGCATCGCCGACTTTGATCTCAGCCAGGTGGCAAACGTTGCGTTCACAGACGAAAGTCTTCTCAGCGTATCGAAAGACAGTGAGGCGGGCGACAGCGACTGGACACTGACAAGCCTTGGCGCTTTCACGAGCGAAGAGAAGCTCACCGTCACTATGAGAGACGACACCTACTACGAGATCGATGTAACGGATGCACAGGCAACAGTTACAGTAAACAAGCTTCAGTATTCGAATGATGGATCCAGCTTCAGCGATCTTACGAGTGGGGCAGTTGTAAGTGACGCCACCTCGTTTGAATTAAACCTGGGATATACCGTGACACAGGGCTCCTTAAGCGCCGAAGATCCTTCCGTTACATATCAGATTCCAGCTGAGCAGATGGAAAAGTTCAAGGATGGCAAGTGCCCGACTCAGTCAGGTAAGATCAAAGACGGAACGGAAGATGCGGGAACCTATACGATCTCCGATACAGGGCTTATTACACTTACATTTAACGAGGCATATATAGAGAAGAATCAGACAGGCAATATTACCGGTGAGATATGCTATGACTTTTCCACGGCAGTCCTTAATAAGGAGTACGACCATGAAATCTACATTCCGTATGCTGATTCGTTAGAAATAAAGTATATTGTGTATCGGAATAAAGCCGACATGACGGTGACAAAGACGGCCACAAAGCATCAGGACACCGAGACCGTCGATTACAGCATCAAAGTTGCCAGCACCAATGGAACATTTGGCCCGGTCAGTCTGGATGATACGATGACCAACAACATCATCGACAATGATACTGTCATCACGATTACTGATCAATCCGGACATACCGTCACGCTGAAGAACGCGGATGGTCAGACGAGTGGGTACCTGACAGACAACAGCGGCAATCGGGTTGCTGCCAAAGATGAGAATGGCAATGATACCGCGGTCACTCTGACTCTGGATTCTGACGGAACACACTTCCAGATCGAGAATCTTCCTCAGATGGGCAGGGGTGATCAATATACCATCACCTACTCATCCAGAGTCTCAGATACAAATTACGCAAAACTGAATGTAACCAATAGAGCCAGAACAACATCGAAAGATGAAAATAAAAATGACTTTTCAGTAGAGAACTCAGCGGGCGTAACTTTTGAGAAGGTGCCCATCGACAAGAGTGGATCCGTTGATGAAAATGGAATTGCAACCTGGACAATTACAATCAAGAATCCTACCGGCATGGATCTGAAAGGCTGGCGGTTCACAGATAATTACAAATACTCAAACAGGATCACCGAGGATCAGATTGTAGGAAAGAAGATTACCATCCGTCCTGCCCCGGGCACAAATACCGGTGCTCTGGTACTGGAGGGGGATTCCCTGAAGGACTTCCTCGGAAGCAACAACCAGTATGACAGCAACATGAAAGGGTATTATTTTCCGGAAGGCAGCACCGCGCCGGAGTATACATTTACATATCAGACGGATGTAAGCCAGGATGCGGGAGATGTGTCAAATCAGGGTATTCTTACTCCTCCGGGCGGAGGCGGCGATTCCGATGAAGACAAAGTCAAAGGAAAAGGTGTACCGACGGAGTTGGAGACACCGAAAAAAACCGGGGACGGCATAAAGGAGGGCAGTGATAACGGTAAAACGGCTGTCACCAAGTGGACCAATACATGGCACGCTGGCACGGACCTGAGTGCAGGATATACATTCTTCGATGAACTGTGGGATGATCAGTGGTTCACCAAATCCCAGCTCGAGGCAGTGAAGACGGCTCTTCAGAAGGCGACCAACCTTAATTTCACGATGAAGGCGAAGCGCTACTCCCTCTATACCGATGAACAAAAAAACAGGGATTACAATGCATTAGAGGAGGGAACGTGGAGCGAAGATGATCGCTATTACAGATTTGAGGTGACATTTAGCGAGCTGATCCCGCAAGATACCGATATCACATTCTCTTATGAGGCGACAGCGCCGGTAGCGGGGATCAACAGCAAGGATTTCCGAAATGCAACCGGAGATAACTATACATACACGACTGCTGTTGATCAGTATGTGAAGGGCACTCCGACCATTGAGAAGCATGACCAGACAGATGGCAGCAACTGGAACAGCCAGTCGTCAAGTCACGATTATGAAAGTGGACTTCTGAGAGCGTGGGTCGGCGACGGAAGCCTTAATCCATGGGGATATTACGAGCAAAGCGAAAAGTCCGGACTGGTCAAGTGGGATATCATGGTCAATCTGAACGATTATAAGGGAGGGGATCTTCAGGTCGTTGAGAATCTTCCTGCCGGACTTGTGATGGAGGAACTTGAATTTAGGCCGCGACTGACGGATGGCACAGACTGCTACTGTCTGCTTAAGATTCATGGCGGCGATGCCGAGTTTATGAGAAACAGCAATACAGATGCATATAGAGAATGTCCGGTGAATACTGCCGTAGAGGGAAATAAGTATACAATTACAATCCCGCAAAAGATTGTCGATGCAGTAGCAAACGGCACGTGGGAATGGGATCACTATATTGAGATCTTCGTTTACGCCTCCCTGTCAGAGAAGGATGCCGCCAAGTGGACATCAGAAAATGGCGGTCTCAGGCACGTTCAGGTGCTGGATAACAGCGTCTCCGTCAAATGGGGAACGGACGGCAAAGATACGGCAGAGCAGACACAGATCATCTACCAGGATGATGCAGCCAAAGTGATCTCGAAGGCAGCCGGTACATATGAAGGAAACGACGATCAGAAGCAGCCGTACACCGTCACACTGAATCCGGACAGAAGGAAACTTCTCGCCGAAGGCGCCACTTCCACCCTGCAGTTCCAGGATGTGATGGAATGCGCTTACAACGTGAACACGCAGGGTGCAGTTACATTTACCCTGTGCGACGTTCATTTCTATCAGCTGAACGAGGATGGAACAAAGACATCGCTGGATATCAAGTATGTGCCGACAGGCGTTACAGAAATTACCGATGCCAACGGCGGCCGTAAATTTACAGGCACATTTACGGCGGATATTCCGGATGAGACGGCCATCGAGGTAGATTACAAATATGCGATTGCATCTGATAAGAACAGCATTTACCTGAGCAGTCTCAAGAACACGGCAAGTATCCTTGGCGCTGTGGGCAGAATCGAGAAGGTTGTTGAGACCAGAGATCTGCACGCGGAGAAAAGTAAAGTAACCGCCCGTGTGGTTGGGATTACCGTAACGAAGATCAGCAGCAAGGACGGAACAGTTCTTCCGGGCGCAAAGTTTACATTAAGCGAGTATGATGCGAACTCCTCAGCACCGGATGCCCAGGACAAGTTTACAAATGCGACGACCTATACGTCAAATGCATCGGGTGTATTGGAACGGGATGACACAGAAGGAAACGGCACCCTGGTTTTGAGCGGACTGGCGACAAACAAAGCGTATAAGCTGGTTGAGGATGAGGCTCCGGAAGGATACATCACGGACTCCACGCCGATCTACTTCTATATTGAGAGTTCATCTGGCAATACAGTGGATATGCCCGACGGATTTACAGCATGGACAAACTTCCATCTGTACAGCACGGGTGAAGCCGTAAAGATTGGAAATGCACCGAAACCGGTACAGTACGAGCTTCCTTCCACTGGCGGATCCGGCACAGCAAGAACCAGGCTTTTCGGTCTCACCCTGGTGGTTCTTGCCGCCCTGGCCCTTGCAGCCATTCACAAAGTTCAAAAAGAAACAGCATGAGGCAATTCAACCGGCCCTGCCTGCCATAGGGGCCGGTTGACAGGCACTTTAACGTTACAGTTCACGGGTCAGCCAGGGCTCCCCTGGGAAAGCACTTCCTCCGCGGACATCCCCTATAGGTCCACTCCGGAAGTGCTTTCCCAGGGGAACACGCTGGCTGACGAGTGAACAGTAACACTTTAACCAAAGCAACAAGAAAAAATTAAAATTCTGCTGGCCGTCAAGGTTTATGTGACCACCATGTGACCGCGATAGACTACAATACAAAATGAGATAAAGTAAAAAGGGAGTAGTGCCCTTTGCTACGAAATGGATTAAGTCACAGATACGAAAGGAAGCGAACGCACCGAACGTATGGCAGAAAAAGAGGAAGTAGTCAATGGAAAGGAAAAGGTGACCGGGGAGACCCAAAGGGTGATCCCGACCACCGAGGAGCTCCAGGATGAGCTCGAGCGGGAGCAGTACAAGGCCCGCTACAGGAGAAACCTCCGCAGCACAATCGGCATTTTCATCACAGCCGCGGCAGCCGCAGTACTCATCGCTACCTTGATCTTCCCCATTTTCAGAATTTATGGAGTGTCTATGTCACCGACACTGACAAGTGGAGACATCGTCGTAGCTGTGAGAGACGACAGCTTTAAGCGGGGCGAGCTCATGGCTTTCTACTATAATAATAAGATTCTCGTAAAGCGTGTCATCGCCAGAGAGGGAGAGTGGGTCAACATCGATGCTGACGGCAACGTCTACGTCAACGACAAGCTCCTCGAAGAGCCCTACCTGACGGGCAAGTCTCTCGGCAAGACCGATATCACCTACCCCTATCAGGTACCGAGCGGCGAGATCTTCGTCCTGGGCGATCACAGAGGCGTGTCCATTGACTCGCGAGAGTCCGAGATCGGATGCATTTCCCAGGAACAGATCGCAGGCAGGCTGACATGGAGAATCTGGCCCTTGAATAAATTTGGAAGAGTCAAGTAAACGGAAGGAAAGATCAGAACTGTGAAAAAGAAAAAGAGAAAGGGCAGCAGCGTTCTCACGGTGATTCTGGTCGCAATCCTTCTCGTGGGGGTCGGACTTCTGGCTTACCCCTCCTTCAGCAACTGGTGGAACAGTTTTCACCAGACCCGCGCCGTCGCAGGCTACGTCAAGAAAGTCGACGACATGAGCGCCGAAGAGAAAGAGAAGCTGTGGAACGACTCAGTCGCCTACAACGAGAAACTGACACAGGAGGGCACCCACTTCGTCCTCAGTAAAGACGAGGAAAGCGAGTACAACAAGACCCTCGATATCACTGGAACCGGCATCATGGGCTACGTCCAGATCGATAAGATTCACGTATCCCTTCCTATATATCATGGAACATCGCAGGAAGTTCTGCAGATTGCTATCGGGCACATTCCGGGTAGCTCCCTCCCGACAGGAGGGAAGGGCACTCACTGCGTGATCTCCGGCCACAGAGGCCTGCCGTCGGCGAAACTCTTCACCGACATCGACCAGCTGAAAGAAGGCGACACCTTTGTCCTTCAGGTCCTTGATCACACGCTGACCTACGAAGTTGATCAGATCCGCATCGTCCTCCCTGACGAAACCCAGGATCTCAACATCGAGGCCGGCAAGGATTACTGTACCCTGGTCACCTGCACGCCCTATGGCATCAACACCCACCGCCTTCTGGTTCGCGGCCACCGCATCGCCAACGCCAAGACTGAACTCGAAGTCAGTGCCGACGCCGTGAAAATGGACCCCATGTACATCGCGCCGTTTATCGGTCTCTTCTTACTCGCCATCATCCTCATCTGGATGCTCCTGGCAGGGAGAAGCAGAAGGAAGAGCAGTCGATTTGAAGAAGAACTCAAAATGAAGAGGAAGAAGTAGAAGGAGGACGAGGAAAATGAAAAAGTCCTTAAGCATAATCACAGTATTGACACTCATTCTGACGACCATTTTCGGCGTCACCACCTGGGGCAAGGGCTACAGCACCCTTCCTGATGTCAGTGGAAAATGCACGCTCACTGTCGACGGCAGTGGCGTCGCCGAGCCCGCAGACTATAGCATTTACCGCGTGGCGACCCTCGATGAAAATGCCCACCTGGCCCTCATTTCCCCTTTGGAAGATGTCCATGTGCCGGGAGGCAAGGCCCTCGGCGAGGAAGCCCTGTCTGATGCCCAGAGCAAACAGCTGGCTGAGACACTTGTATCAAATGTCGCATCGGCAGTTGCAAAGGGAGAAATGACGCCGTCATATACCAAGTCAGTGGGGGCCTATGAGCCTTTTACAACGACTCCACTTGATGCGGGCCTCTACCTCGTCACCGCCACAGTGCAGACAGGCAGTATGGCTCCGTCTCTCATTACCTTGCCCAACTATGAGGATACCACCTGGAAATCCGAGGTGACGATCACTCCAAAGTTCACTACGACAGCCAATTATTCAAGTGAGTTCAAGGCCGTCAAGGTATGGCAGGGAGATGTCCCCGATGAGGACAAGACGGCCGTCACAGTCACCATTACCAGAAATGATACGGAATATAAGACGGTTACTCTTGATCAGTCGAACGGCTGGACATACAAGTGGGAGACCAAAAATGCGGAAAATATCGACAACTGGAGAGTCTCTGAGGTCGGTCAGGACGGATTTAAGCACGACCTGCATTATAAGTATGTCGAGTCCGATTCAACCGTTGGGAAAGTGCCGTGTTACTACATGACCCTGACCAACTACGCGCCGACACCGACACCAAGTGAGACACTGACGCCAAGCCCGACACCGTCTGTAACTGAGACACCGACAGTGCCGGTCACTGAGACGCCGACGGAGACGCCATCCGTTACACCTACAGAAACGCCGAGCGAGACGCCGTCTGCAACACCGACCCCGACGACAACGCCGAGCGAGACACCGTCTGCAACACCGACCCCGACAACAACGACAGTGACACCGACTCCGACAACAACGACAACGGTGACGCCGACCCCGACAACAACAACACCAACCCCGACGGAAACAACGCCGACTCCGACCGAAGAGACACCAACTCCGACAGAGGAAACGCCGACGCCTACGGAAGAGACGCCGACACCGACAGAGGAAACACCGACTCCGACGCAGACGCCGACGGTTACCCCAACAACGACACCTACCACAACGCCGACTTCGACTCCGACACCGACCGTGCCAGATACGGATACCAACAGGACGCATGGAAACACCAATACGACACCAGGAATCCCGGAAGTCGATAACAGCAGGAACTACGGCAAAGTTCCGCCCGAACTTCCCAACACGGAACATTATCCGGAGGGAACAATTGTCCATCGCTATGGTCACACCTATGTGGCCCACGGAGACAAGCTGATCCTGGTTGGCCCGCAGACCGGTGATACCGCTGGTCTCATGAAGTACATGACCATGTTCGCCCTTTCAGGCGTCGTCCTCATTGCGCTCGGCATCCAGATGCGCAGGAAAAAGAATAAAGAATAAAACATGACATTTTCCGGTCGGCTCCCCAGGGAGTCGGCCGGTAAAGTCGTCTTTAGAGGCAATTAGCTAAACTAAAGATTAGGATCAACGACAGAATGAATGATTTACAAAATAATAGCTAATTAATTTTTGCTAAAAAATTAAGAAAGCGCGAGACTATGAATTCACTAAGAGAGAAGATCAATCAGTTGGCAAAAAATAAGAAGGCCACCCGCAAATGGTCACGTGCGGTGATCTCCCTGGCTTTGGTTGTCGCCCTCATAACGACGACCGTTCTCATCAATCCGGCTCATGCGACATCGGAGGGAGATGGAGCCACCCAGACTGTGGGCGGTGAGACGGTGAGCGGCAATGCCGAGGCAGCGGCGGCAAGTGAGGGAACAGCCGCCCTGGCAGATGCGGAAGAGAATGCGAAAGAAGAAGCCGCAGCCGCCGGCGAGCAGCTTCTCACCTACACAGGGGAGGACTATGCCATCGAGATGACCTATGGCACCGACGCCGGCATCACGGATGGTTCGACTCTTACTGCTGCCGAGATCACAGACGATGCGGCCAAGGATGCTTACCTCAAAGAGGCAAGATCTGCCATTCAGGCGGACTCCGACAAGAAAGTCGAGGGCCGCTTCTTCGATCTGACCATCAAAGATGCCTGGGGACAAGTCTATGAACCCCTGGCACCCGTCAACGTCAAGATCACCTATACCCATAAAGATCCAGTTGCCGACAACCGCAGTGATCTGCAGGCCGTTCACATCACAGATGCAGCGGACAAGTCTGCGGAGATCAAAGATCCGACCACTACCGATCTTGCTTCCACAAAAGTTGAGGTCACCAATCAGACCAAGGATACAACAGCCGATACGGCTGAATTTACGGCAGAATCCTTCTCCATCTATGGCATTGTCTATACAGTTGACTTCACAATCGATACGAGGACATTTAATTTAATCGGTGGACATTCAATCAATCTGAGCGAGTTGATGGCTAAACTCGGTGTTAAGGATTTTAATATTTCCAAAGTTAAGAATGTAACCTTCACGAATCCAGAACTTTTAAGCATCACTAACACAGGGGCGGACTGGCTTCTGACAAGCCTTCAGCCGTTCCAGACAAATGAGCGACTTGTCATTGAGATGGTTGACGGAAGTAAAATCACTATTGGAGTGACAGATGCTATTGAGAATAAATCTGATGCCAAAGATTTTTCAGATTACATCACATCAGCTGATGTCAGAAAATGGGAAAATGGCGATTGGATTGTTCCAGAAGGTAAAAAATTCACTGACGGTGATCAGGTTAAGGCCACTCTTAACTTCAGTATCCCTGCTGGTGTTGTGACGAAAGACCACCCAACCATTACCTACCAGTTGCCGGGAGGCATTCGCCCAATTGAGGCAACAAGCGGTATCGCTTACAGGGGAAAAACTCCTGTCGGTACTTATGAGATCGGCGCAGACGGAAAGATCTATATCCAGTACTATGATAGCTTTGCAACTGGCGATGCGTTCACAGGCGACATCAGTTTTCAGGGCACTGTTTCCAGAAATGATGCCGGCAAAGGCGGCGAGGTCAAGTTTGATGGCAATGGCGGTACAATCACTGTCGAGCCTGGCAGCACGCAGTACGACATGAACGTCACCAAGAGTGTTGACGGTGAATACAATGGAAGCGCGATCGATAAATCTGATAACTCTAACTGGAAGGCAAAGTTCAGGGTTACTGTAGCTTCGAACCGTGGAACTGATCCGGACCAGAAGATCACAATAACTGATGATATTGATGGCAAATCAACTGCGTCTGGATCGTATAAGAAAGATTCTTTCAAACTTTATAAGTATGATGCGAAGGGCAATAAGACAGAGGTCTCCGCAACCCCGACTTTCAAGACGAATGAATCTACGAATGAATCTACGAATGGATTTGAGTACACGAATCTTCCGGCTCTTAAAGTGGGAGAGAGGTATGAGGTAGAATATACCGTCGAGCATTTGGAAGCGAAAGCAAAAGATAACGGCGGTACAGACGATGGAAGCTCCAAGATCATCAATAACGCTGGGGCTACTTCTGGCAATTTGAAACCAAGTGTTCCGAAGGAACTAGAAGTCTCCAAGTCCTCTGTTGCCAAGAGCGGATGGTATGATTCTACGAAGAGAGGAATCCAGTGGACAATCACCATAAACCAGAGTAAGTCTGACATTAATGGAAAGGTATTTGAGGATACTCTCCCGGAGAGTCTAGATCTCACATCTCTGCCGAAGGAAAATGGATATTACTATGTTGAAATGAAGAATGAGGATGCTCCGAATAACCCGATCCATATTGCAGTAGGATCTGATCGGAAAATCTCCTACACGTTCGGTGAAAATTCAAACCATCAGTATACCATCACTTACTTCACCAGAGTTGATGAGAGCAAACTTGGTGAGGATCGTAAAGTCAGTAATACGGCCACATTCGACGGGCATGAAGCTACAGGCTCTGCTGATGTCCCGGTGAATGACTGGGGTATTACTAAACAATTTGTCTCTGAGGAAGACGCAAATGGTCTGACTTTCCATTGGAGTACTAGTGTTAATATCAAAGATCCGATCGATAAGACTACTGGGGTTACAGTCACCGATACCATCGAATCGGCAACCGTTGGCGACAGTACAGTGTTCCATTATGCGAATCAGTATCCGCTGGAACAGGCAATTAAGAAAAATCTTACTGTTAAAGATATCAATGGCAATGATTGCACAAAAAACGTAGACATCAATATTATCTGCTACGATAAGGATGGAAAAGAATTGACGCCAGAAGGAGGAGGCCTTGTTACAAAGTTCTCTGTGAAGGTTACTTCGAAAACAGATGAACCGGTCAATGCGACGACTCTGTACATCAGTGATTATCCGACAACCATTAAATCAAATGATATGGTAAAGGGCAACAACTACTCCTTTAACAATAAAGCAGTTGTTGCGAATAAAAGTTCAGAGGCAAGCCATGATTACATGATCCCGGTTCCGATGAAGAAGTATGTGCAGACAGCTGGTACTTCAGAACAGCCACAAGAGGACACAAACAGATTTTCATCCGGTGATGCGGTCCTAAATTATGATGATGCAATTATTAATAAGGATGGAAAGCATATTCTTACCTATATGATTACTGTTGACCCGGCGAGCATGCTTTCGGATACTAACGGTATTTATAATGGCTTCACGCTCAGCGATATACTCCCAGCAGGGACAACACTACTTGACGGATCTCTGGATTTTTATGTAATACATGGAATAAATTATACGAATGCTGCAAGGAATCTTACCAATTACCAGCTTCCGCAGAATAAGCTTACATTTGGAGAATCTTCTAGGGTTACTTCCGGTCCGATCACAGTAACAAAGAGCGAATCTGATGGCCAACAGACTCTGAATATTACATTTGCAGAAAAGGATACTTCTGGAAATGATCTTCACGAGAATGCTTCCAAAGATAAGTCCTGTCAGTTCATGATTCGTTACTCTGTAGTTATTGATGACCTGTACAAGGATGCTACGATTACGACGCATAAGTTCACGAACAGCCTCAGTTGGGAGAATGTCGGAACAGTCTCTCAGAGCACTGATGTTGATCGCAACTACAAGAAAGTTAAAAAGACTGGTGCGCAGAGGCTTGATTCCGCAGGTAATCCCACGGATTATATTGATTACAATATTATTGTAAATGCGAAGGGTGAGGATCTTTCACCTGCAACCAATACCATCAAGCTGCAAGACAACATGTCTGGACAGTATGATGCAACAGCGAATCTGGATCTGACATCAGTCAATGTTTACCATTATGATCCGACGAAGCAGAACGGCGTTGGGTCTCCCCTTGATGCGACACTCTATACCATCAATTACGATGACACGGATTCTAACGGAAAACGAGTTATTAATATGGTTCTTCCGGATCAGATGCCACTTGTCGTAACCTACACATATGAGATTGCCAGAAAGAACGATAACGATCAAAAAACATTCACAAATAGCATTACTCTGAGCGGCAAATTCGCTGATTCAGAAAAGACTGTACTGAAGCAGATAACCAGTTCTTCGAATGCAAGCAGGCAGTATATCACCATCTATAAGATGGACAGCCAGACATATAAGCTTCTGTCGGGTGCAAAGTTCAAGATTTGGTCCTGGAATAAGACTGATATTAAGTGGGAAGAGGTTGAAGGGTATAGCGACTATAGTATTCAGAAGAATGAAGATGGTACCTGGAATAATCAGCTTGGCCCGGGAGAGAACAGTCCATTCCAGACTGACCGCCTTTATAGAATTCAGGAGCAGGATCCGCCGAAGGGATATGATAAGAATGAGTCTTTCTATTATTTTCTGTTTAATGGAAAGAATGCTAATGGCTCGATGGAAGATGATGGAACTGCGAAGAGTAATGCTGGTGTATATGACGGGAATAATGGTGTTGGCCAGAGTACGATTCACTGCATAGGAACTTCAGGCGGGAATATTCAGATCGATGATGAAAGCATTGGAATTACCGCAAAGAAGATTTGGATGGATCAGAAGGGCAATGAATTTGTTCCTCAGGATGGTAAAGTAAAGGTTGAGCTGATTCAGCACAGTTCTGCTGATGTTGTGACTTATGGCCATAAAGTAACAGTGATGATTATGGACCATAATCATCCGAAGGATGATAAGTCTGCGAAGGAAGTCCAGACTTATACTGTTGCTGATAAGGGTAGTTTCGCTCTGACTATAAGGAAGGACCAGAATAAGCAAGTTACGATTACAGACAGTACCGGAGCAGACCGTAGCTATACGACAAATAATAACGCTCCTACAACAGTAACATGGGCGCAGGTCACAGCTGATTTCACCATCAGAGTCATGACAGTGGATGACTGGTTGATTGGCGATGCGATCAGCCCTGAGTATGATGAAGCTGGCTGGGGATTCAAGGATAATTCGGGCACTGTAAAGGATACGAAGGAGCTGAAGTATGATACCGACAGTGAAGACTGCTGGCAGGTCTCGTGGGATAGTGTTCCGAAGAAGGATGATCAAGGTAACCCATACTACTATGAAATAAAGGAGGTAAGCAGTACAGAGGGATATACAACTTCCTATACAAATAACGGTATTTCGACTGGTACAATCACGGTGACAAACCGTCAGAAGCCGACAAAGCACTTTACATTTACCAAGAAGTGGATAGAGAAGAATTCCACTGAGGTCACTACATGGCCTTCCGGAAAAGAGATTGTGGTGACATTAACAGGTACTCCTGATTCAGGTGCCGGAAGTTCGGTAACCTACACATTTAAAATAAATGGTCAGACGGCAACTAGTAGAACGGATAACTCAGGTGGCAATATTACGATTTCCAAAACGGATGATGAATCTGGATTTTCTTATTTGATTGATAATCTTCCTGAAGGATATATTTATACCATCAAAGAAACAAAGCTCGATGGTTATAAGGAGCCTGAGTATCTGGCCGCAGATGGGAGTAGTCTTACAGATCAGACCAAGGGAGCTGCTGATGGACAGATCATAAAAAATGTTGAGGAAAATGCTTATGAGCTTCCCTCCACCGGTGGCCGAGGTACCGCCAACACCTTTGCACTTGGTCTTGCCATGGTGAGTTTCGCACTTCTTGCTCTTGGTATTCATTTGAAGAAGAGAGAACTTGAGGAAGCTAAGGGATAACAACCTAATATGCTGCGGATTCTGAGAAGGATCCGCAGTATATTTTTGCAGCAGAATAGAAACGATTCCATTGTGGCAAAAGCAAAATTCACGTTGTAATTGGTAGGTAGGTTCTTTCCGAGGTTAGGTGATTTCACTGTAAAAATGCTCGCGCAATAGCACTTTGGAACGTAATAAATCGAAATCATTGCGGCCGCACATTGTACGCTTTATTAGCTTGATCTTATTAACGCTTCCCTCAGCCAACCCATTGTATCTTTTACCGCAACTGCGTCGATGCAGCCTTTTGTAAAGCCGCTTTTGAAGAAGAGATAGATGTGCGTCTCGGTGTAATGAAAGAGGTGGCTGCGGTGAATCAGGGTTTCGAGGACAGGCAAGTCAACTTTCTCGTTCTGCCATTTGCATTCTGCAAAGAGGGCGGAATTTTTGTCCTGCTCGCCCATGATGTCGATTTTTGTCTGCTGCTTTTTGATAGGATCGTTTCCCTACCAGCGGCCGAGGTCAGTAAACTCAAAGGGCATTTTCCTGAGAGCATGATTGACCAGAGATATTGTCTGTAAATATCCTCAAATACTTTTCCTATATAATCGGATAGATTGGGCTCGACTCTCTTATAGGCCAGATCTGCGGCGCCGCGTGCAATAATGGAGATGTTTGCGGGCACAAAGATTCTCCAGCGACATTTTATTAAGCCGCTGGATCGTCCATATGAAATTGCATTTGTCAAGCTTGTTCATGGAAGCTACACAGAAAAAACAAATTTGTTGTCTTTCGTCCAACTTAAGAGACCTTTGTGTGACCTTTGTGTGACCATGCAATGTCATAATAAGTTATAAAAATCTTAGGCGAAAACCCACAGGCTTGGCCTGTGGGATGAAGCCACATCTTGACTCTTGGATAGACAAAATATATCATGAAAATTAAGATTTGGAAATGAGAGTCTTGTGAACATTGGAAGACTGAAATTAAAAAATATACAGATAAATGTCTCTATACTATCCAAGTGGAAAGAAGAGTCTGAAAATCTTGCCAGCATCTATTCCACAAAAGAAAATAGGGTACTTTATCTCTATGTAAACTGGTACCCAGATGATGGAGTCCAACATGACAGTTGGACCACCGTCATCCG
>OMTP01000021.1 GCA_900313955.1 uncultured Lachnospiraceae bacterium
ACCATCTTATCTTACGATGCGCCTATGGATGAAATGGTTTGAGATGAATCTTTTAAGAATCGAAGGTTATCTCCATTCTGTTTTATCAAGATATGCAAACCGTGATATAGATGGAAGCTTACTGCTCGAGAACAAGCGAAAACTCGGCTCTGGATGGTTGGGATCCATTTCACGGACAATCTATAATTCAGGAGGCTTCCTGCCCCCATATCACGCGATTCGGACGCATTAAGTGTGCACCTACTTTTGTTTATTGTCACAGGGGCACATGGCTTATGATGCCTTCATAAGGAGGTATCATAAATGGAGAAACAAATCACATGGCGGGATGACGAAGCCCTGAGGCGCTTTCAGATCATCTCACCCCTTCTGGATGAGACTCTTGATAAAGACGCAAAGCTCCAGAAGCGTAAAGAAATCTCGGAACGTGAAAATATCAGTACCCGAACAATCTATCGCTACGAAAAAGGGTATCGTGATAACGGGTTTGAGGGATTAAAACCGGCTGAGCGCAGCAATACCAATCTCAGCTTTCCTGAAAACTTCAGTGAAATCATGCAGCAGGCTATACAACTGAAGCGGGAAGTTCCCAAACGTTCCGTCAAGACAATCATTGATATACTAGAACTGGAAGGATGGGCTGCTCCAGGCGTTTTAAAACGTTCTACACTTGAAAGGCATCTATATAATGCCGGTTTTGGCATTCGCCAGATGCAGATCGTCAATGATGCCAGAACAAGCTCTTCAAAGAGGTTCTGTAAACCTCATCGCATGATGCTGATTCAGGCAGATATCAAGGAAGGACCAAAACTTCCGATCGGGAAAAACGGTAAAAAGGTAAAAACCTATCTTTCTTCTGTAATTGATGACCACTCGCGGATGATTCTCTACTCAAAGTTCTATGATAACGAGAAAAAAGATATCGTTGAAGAGTCCTTCAGGCAGGCCCTGGCTCTTCATGGACGTTTTGACTGTGCGTACTGCGATCACGGTTCACAATACATATCCACTCAGCTGAAACGCAGCATGGCGCTTTTGGGAATCCCAATCAGGTATGCCCCGATCAAAAGCGGGAAAAGCAAGGGAATCGTAGAGAAGTTTCACCAGGTGGTTGATCGCTTCACAATGGAATACAGGCTAAAAAAGAGCAAGGCTGACCAGACCCTGGAAAAGCTGAACTACTACTGGTCAATTTACCTTGAAGACTATTATCAGAAAGACTCTCATGATGGAATCCGCGAATACTATGCCAGCCTGAATGTAATCCTTCCACCAGAAGGAATTTCTCCGGTTCAGGAATTTAACAGAGATACAAGACCTCTGACCTTTATTGATACAGCTGTACTTGCGGAAGCTTTTCGCCATCATGAAACGAGGCGTGTGGATAAAGGAGCCTGTATCAGTTTCCAGGGCCGAAAATACGAGACAAAAGCAGAACTGATCGGCTGCATGGTGGATATTTCCTACGATCCTCATGCGCCGGAAACAGTCACTGTACACTATAAAGACATAGAACCATTTGATATCCATCCTTTAAAAATCGGTGCCTTCTGCGATAAAACGCCAACCCTTCCGGCGTCTATGCAGATCGCGGAGGCGAAAACCTCCCGGCTTCTTGATGCTTTGGAGAAGCAGCATAAAGAACTGACCGAGCACAGGGCAGATGCACTGTCTTTTGCGCAGTATGGGAAGGAAGGTGAATGATTTTATGTACGAATCCTATTTTAACATGACGCACACGCCTTTCGTCAGGGATGTTCCCGTCGATCAGCTGTATATTTCTCCGGCTATTGATGAAGCCCTTGGCAGACTCCGGTATGTTGCTGACCGTCAGCTTTTTGCTGTGATTACAGCCGATGCAGGATGTGGCAAATCCACCCTGCTCAGAAAGTTTCAGTCATCACTTCCTACAGACCAGTTTATCCTTCTTTATATTTCAGATTCAAAGCTCACACCCAGATGGCTGTATAAGGGAATGCTTGATCAGCTTGGCATGGAGGCAAAGTTCTATCGGGGTGACTCGAAACGTATCCTGCAGAGGCAGATCGAGATTATCAGGAATGTCGACCATAAGAAGGTTGTCTGCATACTTGATGAGGCACATCTGCTCGAAAAAGAAACCCTTGAGGAATTCAGATTTCTGCTGAATTACCGTTTTGATTCCATGAGCCCTCTTGCGCTTGTCCTGGTCGGCCAGACTGAACTCTGGGATGAGAAACTGAAGTTAAAACGCTATGCTGCTATTCGTCAGAGAATTGACATGTACTGTACGCTTCCCCATCTTGACCGGGCTGAAACCGAAAAATACATCCAGGCACATATAACTTACTCAGGATGCGGTCAGGAGATTTTCACCTCTGGGGCTATTGATGAAATATACAAAGGATCCTCCGGAACCATGCGGATGATTAACCGGATCTGTGAGAAGTGCCTCCTGTACGCATATCAGCAGAGCAAGCGGCTCATTGATGATCATATGGTAAAGTTCGTGGAGGAACATGAGATGCTGAACGGAGGTGAGCACACATGAGCGGCTTTGATACCCAAAGCAGAAATCACCGGCAGAAATATGAATCTTTGAGCTATCAATGTGAGGATTGTGGCTCCGGCACCAGTTCCTGCCATTGGAAAGCGACGTTGAAGGTTCTTCAACGCAGAGGATTATTCATCGAAGTCAGGATGGAGGGCAGAGGCAGCAGCATCCACGCTATTGTCGGCCCACAAATCAATGGCAGTTTCATCTGCATCCCGAACTATAACGTAGGCAGTGAACTCGCAGGACTGGATGATATCTTCTGGAATAAGGAACGTCTCACTCCTCTCATTGGTGTCGTTGATGCAACAACGGTGGCACAGGGGCTCAGCCAGCTGGCATTCTTTACGGAGGAAAAGGATGAAAAAAGGAAAGCATAAAAAAAGTTTCTGGAAGGACCTTTGTGTAGAAACTGAAGACTATCTGCAGTACACCATGGGAAAGCTTCAGGATCTTAAGCGGCAGAATGCCATGTTTAATGCTTACATCGACTGGAAAGGCTGTCGGAAGGAGTTTGAATACTTTGAGGCACATGCACACGAAGAGCATGATACGGAAATTCCTTTTTCAAGACTCGTATTATGAAGCTGTCAATGAATAAAATCTGAGATTCGTTACAAGGAAATATATCTCCATGAAGAAAAAATGGAAGAAGGACACAAAAGAGCGGAATGCAGCCATTAGAAGCTATCAGAAGCGGATTCAGGTACTTTACAAGGAACTGGATTGGCTCAAT
>OMTP01000015.1 GCA_900313955.1 uncultured Lachnospiraceae bacterium
CGCTCCGGAAGAAGGCCTTTGTGCTCCGCGCCGGGGTGCCCCGTGAACTGTAACTTACGCCACGGCTTTTTTGTGCGCGTCAACATTTCCTGATGCTTTTCGCGCAGAGATTTGGTATAATCACATTATCTGTGGGAGTTTGTCCGCAGTTTTCCATGGAAAATATAAGCTCATTTTACGAAGGAGAATCCTCATAGCATGATCGAAGCAGTCAACGTCAGCTACCGCGTCGGCAAAAAAGCCCTTTTCGAAGACGTCAACATCAAGTTCACAGAAGGCAACTGTTACGGCCTCATCGGTGCCAACGGCGCCGGCAAGTCCACATTTTTGAAGATCCTGGATGGCCAGCTGGAGACATCGAGCGGTTCCATCAGCATCACGCCCGGCAACCGCATATCCTTCCTGGAACAGGATCACTTCAAGTATGACGACTACACCGTCATCGATACCGTCATCATGGGCAATGCGCGCCTCTATCAGATCATGAAAGAAAAAGACGCCATTTACATGAAGCCTGACTTCAGCGAGGAAGACGGCATAAAAGCCGCGGAGCTTGAGACCGAGTTCGCTGAGATGGACGGCTGGAACGCGGAGACCGATGCGGAGACATTGCTTAACGGCCTCGGCGTCGAGGAAGAGTACCATGACAAGGTCATGGGCACCCTGGACGGCCCCATCAAGGTCAAGGTCCTTCTGGCCCAGGCCCTCTTCGGCAACCCGGACATCCTCCTTCTCGATGAGCCGACCAACCACCTGGATCTGGAGGCCATCGACTGGCTCGAGGAGTTCCTCATCAACTTCGAGAACACCGTCATCGTCGTGTCCCACGACCGCTACTTCCTCAATAAAGTCTGCACCCAGACCGCCGACATCGACTACGGCAAGATCCGCCTCTACGCCGGCAACTACGACTTCTGGTTCAAGTCCTCACAGCTCCTGAAGAAGCAGAGACAGGAAGCCAACAAGAAGAAAGAGGAGCAGATCAAGGAGCTGAAGGAATTCATCTCCCGCTTTGCGGCAAATGCATCCAAGTCCAAGCAGGCGACCTCCCGCAAGAAGGCCCTTGAGAAGATCGAGCTCGAAACCATGGTTCCGTCGAGCAGAAAATATCCCTACATCGATTTCCGTCCCAACCGCGAGATCGGCAATGACGTGCTCTACGTCGAGCACCTGTCCAAGACCATCGACGGAGAAGTCATTTTCAAGGACCTCAATTTCATGATCAACCGCACAGACAAAGTCGCTTTTGTCGGCGGAAATGAGAAGGCCAAGACGACCTTATTTGAGATCATTTCCGGGAGAATGGAACCCGACGAGGGCTACTACAAATGGGGAATCACAACGTCCCAGTCGTATTTTCCAAAAGCCTACAACGATGAGTTCGACAACGATCTCACGATCGCCGACTGGCTGACCCAGTACTCCGAGAATAAAGACGCGACCTATGTCCGTGGCTTTCTGGGCCGCATGCTTTTCGCCGGAGAAGACGGTATCAAGCGCGTCCGCGTCCTGTCCGGAGGCGAGAAGGTCAGATGCCTGCTCTCCAAGATGATGATCTCAGGCGCCAACGTCCTTCTCTTCGATGAGCCGACCAACCACCTGGACATGGAGTCCGTCACCTCCCTCAACGAGGGCATGGAGCGCTTCCCGGGCGTCATCCTCTTCTCGACCCAGGACCAGCAGATCGTCAACACTGTGGCCAACCGCATCATGGAGTTCCTTCCGGACGGCACCCTCATCGACAAGATCGGTACCTACGAGGAGTACCTCGCCTCCGATGCTATGGCCAAGAAGCGGCAGATCTATGTGACGAGCGAAGACGAAGAAGCAGACGACTGATTTCTTATCGTTCACATATCCTCATACCGGAAGAAGGGTCATCTATGACACAGATTCTTACCATGACGGGGCTCCTTTTGGCGGAGCTCCTCGCTTTCTATATGATTGGGCTCCTGATTCCTGTAAGCGAGGAAGAGGGAGCCACATCCATCGCGGAGACAATTCTATCAGGTTTTCTTATCTTCGCCGGAGCTTTTGAGATGCTTGCTCTGGTTATGACCTGGCTCGAGACATCCCTCGTTGCATTTTTCTACGGAGTCAGCATCCTCTTGGGCTTTCTCCTTGCCCTGACCCTGGTGTTTCGCATGCGGAGGTGGGGCAGGAGGATCGGCAGCTTTTTCCGCCACATGACCTTTACGCCCCTTTTCCTTCTCGCGGTCCTGCTTGTCCTCGCCGTGGGCTGGGCTGCACTCGTGAGAGTCGGAACGGATCAGGCGAAAAGTCTTGCCATCGCCACGACGGACCTGACTCACAACAGCATGAGCCTTTATGATCCCCTGACCGACGCGAAGAGGACCTCCTTTGCGCCGGGCGTGCTCCTTTTCCGCTGGCCCTTATTAGCCGCCTACCTGAGCTACCTTGTGGACGTGGAGCCGGCCGTCATCGCGAGGACGTCCCAGACGGCGCTCACGGTTCTGCTCATGAGCTTTGCGACCTACAGGATCGGCTGGAGATTTTTTGACAAAAGCACAAAGAAGGCCAGCCTCTTCTGCCTCAGCGCCATGCTTCTTGCCTGCCTCTTTGTGACAGACTACACCCCCATGGGGCAGCTTCTCGGCGCGGCTTACAGCGGGGACGCCGTTCTCGCCTGCGTCCTTCTTCCGACCGTCCTTCTTCTTGGGAGCGCCCTCTTTGATGAGAAGCGGCCCGGCCACCTTATGTGGCTGGCCTTCTTCGCGGGCTGCGCGGGATGCAGCATGGCGGACGCCGGCTGTTTCTTTATCGCGGCGGCTCTTTTCTGCGTCCTTGCGCCCTGCACAATCGCTGCGAAGAAGTGGAGAGGCATCCCGGGCCTCATCGGGGCTTTGATCCTTCCGGTCCTGGCCTGCGCCTTTTATCTCATGTGCGCCGGCATCCCGGTCACCATGCGCTTTTGAGAAGGGAGTGAATGCTATGTCTGTCTACGGATCCGATGAGATCGGCGCGTCCTACCTGGTCAAGACATTTCTGGCCTACGAGAAGCCGGGTTACTTCCTGCTCCTTGCGGCCATCTGCTGCGTGCTGTGCATTGTTTTCGGCAGGCGGAAGGGGAGAGCCGTCTTCTTTTACCCGCTCCTCCTCCTCTTTGCCATTTTTCTCAACCCCTATATCTTCCCCTATCTCTTCCGCGGGGAAAATGAGCTCATGACCCGCTATTTCCGCATGCTCTGGCTGCTTCCGGCCTCCCTTCTTGTCGCATTTGCCGTGATGACCGTGGCCGGCGTGGCGAAGACAAAGGGCACGAAGCTCATTTTTACCGTCGTCTTCTTTGCGGCGGCTTTCCTCATGGGCACGCCCCTTGTGAGTTCTCCTGCAGAGGCTCAGGCATACGTGAAGGGGACATATGCCTACAGCTTTGGCGAGGATCGGGATCTGGCGGCACTTGTGAGTTCCATTGAGAAAGATTCCGCCAAAGGGGAGCCGGCCATTCTTTTTGAAAATGACGACCTCCTCCTGAGCGTCCGGGAGCGCTGCGCCGCCTTCAAGCCCCTTCTCTACAAAAAGGGAAATGAGACAAAAGGCGACTACGCCGTCGTCTCCAAAGACTCCGATCTCCTCAAAACCCTGACTCGGAAGGGCCGCAGGGAAATGGGAACTTACGGGGACTATGTTCTGGTCAAGTAAAAAGTGTGGAAAAAAACATGAAATCGAGGAGTGGCAGAATGTACAAAAAGACGTACATGGCCACTCCTCCTTTTTGACATGTATTTTTCTCACAACAATTCATGGTTTCGTTTTACAAGTAAATTTTCCGGTGATATAATCGACTTAAGCTCAAATAGTATGCAATACTACTAGCTTCAAAAATTCAAGGAGGAACTATTCAATGGCGAACAGAAAATGGATAACCATGGATGGTAACGAGGCTGCGGCTCATGCATCCTATGCATTTACCGAAGTTGCAACCATCTACCCGATCACCCCGTCATCTGTCATGCCCGAGCATGTCGATGAGTGGGCAACTGCAGGCCGCAAGAATATCTTCGGCCAGGAAGTACAGGTCACGGAGATGCAGTCCGAGGCAGGCGCTTCCGGTGCTTTCCATGGTTCACTTGCAGCAGGTGCTTTAACCACAACATTTACTGCTTCTCAGGGACTTCTTCTCATGATCCCGAATCTGTACAAGGTGGCAGGCGAGCTGCTTCCGGGTGTCTTCGATGTCTCTGCACGTACAATTTCTTCCCATGCACTGTGTATCTTCGGTGATCACTCCGATGTTTACGCATGTCGTCAGACGGGCTGCGCTATGCTCTGCGAGTCTTCCGTGCAGGAAGTTATGGACCTCACACCGGTAGCTCATCTGGCAGCTCTGGAAGGTTCTGTTCCGTTCATCAACTTCTTTGATGGTTTCCGTACATCCCACGAGATCCAGAAGATCCAGGTATGGGATTATGAGGACCTCAAGGATATGACAGAAGAGAAGTACATCAAGAGATTCAGAGACAACGCTCTCAACCCGAATCATCCGGTCGAGAGAGGATCCGCTCAGAACCCGGATATCTTCTTCCAGGCTCGTGAGGCATGCAATCCCTACTATGATGCTCTTCCCGCAATTGTCCAGAAGTACATGGACAAGGTCAATGAGAAGATCGGCACAGACTATAAGCTCTTCAACTACTATGGTGCAGAGGATGCCGAATCCGTCATCATCGCCATGGGTTCCGTCAACGATACAATCGAGGAGACCATCGACTACCTGAATGCCAAGGGCGGAAAGTACGGCGTCGTCAAGGTTCGCCTCTATCGTCCGTTCAGTGAGCAGGCTCTCATCGACGCCATCCCCAAGACTGTTAAGGTCATCAACGTCCTCGACAGAACAAAGGAGCCGGGTGCAGGCGGCGAGCCTCTCTATCTCGATGTTGTTGCAGCTCTTCGCGACGTTCCTGAGTTCAAAGATGTCAAGATCAACTCCGGCCGCTATGGACTTGGTTCCAAGGATACAGCTCCGGAACACATCAAGGCTGTCTTCGAGAATGTTGACAAGAAGAAGTTCACAGTCGGCATCGAAGATGATGTCACAGGCCTCTCCCTTCCGGTCGGCGAGCCGCTCGTCACAACTCCGGACGGAACAATCGCCTGCAAGTTCTGGGGCATCGGTGCAGATGGTACGGTCGGCGCCAACAAGAACTCCATCAAGATCATCGGCGACAACACAGATATGTACGCGCAGGCTTACTTCGATTATGACTCCAAGAAGTCCGGCGGCGTCACCATGTCTCACCTCCGTTTCGGCACAAGCCCGATCCGTTCCACCTACCTCATCCACAAGGCTAACTTCGTCGCATGTCACAACCCGGCATACGTCACGAAGTTCAACATGGTCCAGGAGCTGGTCGACGGCGGCACATTCCTTCTTAACTGTCCGTGGAGCGACGACGAGGTCGCAGAGCATCTTCCGGGCCAGATGAAGAAGTACATGGCTGACCACGACATCAAGTTCTATGTCATTGACGGTGTCAAGATCGGTATCGCTGTCGGCATGGGCCCGACACGTATCAACACCATCCTTCAGTCCGCATTCTTCAAGCTGGCTAAGATCATTCCGGAAGAGCAGGCAATCAAGCTCATGAAGGATGCAGCGCAGAGAACGTACGGCCGCAAGGGTCAGGATATTGTCGAGAAGAACTGGGCAGCGATTGAAGAGGGCGCTAAGCAGGTCCGCGAGTTCACGATTCCTGAGGACTGGAAGAACTGCGAGGACGAGGGCCTTGAGTTCAAGAAGCACGAAGGCGACTCCGATCAGGTCAGGTTCGTCAACAACATCCAGAACGCAGTTTCCGCTCAGGAGGGCAACAAGCTTCCGGTCTCCGCATTCACAGAATACGCAGACGGCACAACACCTTCCGGCACAGCTGCTTATGAGAAGCGCGGTATCGCAGTCATGGTTCCGGCATGGAACTCTGAGAACTGCATCCAGTGCGGCCGCTGCTCCTATGTCTGCCCGCACGGCGCAATCCGTCTCTTTGCTCTGACAGAGGACGAGGCTGCCAAGGCTCCGAAGGAGTCCACATTTATCGACCTCATGGGTCTTAAGGGCTACAAGTATCAGGTCGCATGCTCTGCACTTGACTGTACAGGATGCGGTTCCTGCGCTAACGTCTGCCCGGGCAAGAAGGGAGCTAAGGCTCTGACCATGGTTCCGGCTGCTGAGCAGACTCCGATCGATCAGCCGCAGTTCGATTACGCTGTAACTCTTCCGGAGAAGCAGGAAGTGATCGATAAGTTCAAGATCAATACCGTCAAGGGCTCCCAGTTCAAGAAGCCGCTGCTTGAGTTCTCCGGCGCTTGCCCGGGCTGCGGCGAGACACCGTATGCTAAGCTCATCACACAGCTCTTCGGCGACAGAATGTACGTCGCAAACGCTACAGGATGCTCCTCCATCTGGGGCAACTCCTCACCGTCCACACCGTACACCATGAACGCTGAGGGTCACGGCCCGGCATGGGACAACTCCCTCTTCGAGGACAACGCTGAGTTTGGTTATGGTATGGAGCTGGCTCAGAAGGCCATCCGTACAAGACTGAAGGCTGATGCTGAGAAGCTCATCGCTGACGGTATCGCTGCTGAGGCAGCTCAGAAGTACCTCGATACATTCACATCCGGCGCTGAGAACGGAGATGCTTCCAAGGCTCTCGTCGAGGCACTTGCAGGTGTCGACACGGCTGAGGCTAAGGACATCGTCGAGAACAAGGATTTCCTGGCAAAGAAGAGCCAGTGGATCTTCGGCGGTGATGGCTGGGCTTATGATATCGGTTACGGCGGCCTCGATCATGTCCTCGCTTCCGGACACGACATCAATGTCATGGTCTTCGATACGGAGGTTTACTCCAACACAGGCGGCCAGGCTTCCAAGTCCACACCGACCGGTGCTGTCGCTCAGTTCGCTGCAGCTGGTAAGGAGACCAAGAAGAAGGATCTGGCAGGTATGGCTATGACATATGGCTATGTCTATGTCGCATCCATCTCCATCGGCGCTGACTACAACCAGGCTGTCAAGGCAATCGCTGAGGCAGAGGCTTATCCGGGCCCGTCCCTCATCATTGCTTACGCTCCGTGTATCAACCATGGTATCCGCAAGGGCATGGGCAAGTCCATCACAGAGGAAGAGCTGGCTGTCAAGTGCGGCTACTGGGCTAACTTCAGATTCAACCCGGCAGCTGAGAACAAGTTCTCACTTGATTCCAAGGCTCCGACAGAGTCCTATCAGGACTTCATCATGGGCGAAGTTCGTTACAGCTCCCTCAAGCGTGCTAATCCTGAGCGCGCGGCGAAACTCTTCGCCAAGTCTCAGGCTGAGGCAGAGGAGAGATATGCCCGCTACACCAAGCTGGTTGATTTCTACAAGGCATAATCGTTTCTATACGTTAAACTTCTCCTTAGGGGGTGCCGTCCTTCGACGGCGCCCCCTCTTTTTTGTGAACCCACGGGGACGTATCCCCTGGGTTCATCGTGGGAACCCACATGAAATGAACCCAGTAGCCACGTCCCCGTGGGTTACAGTTCACGGGGCACCCCGGCGCGGAGCACAAAGGCCTTCTTCCGGAGCGC
>OMTP01000079.1 GCA_900313955.1 uncultured Lachnospiraceae bacterium
GAAAAAAGGCGCAAACATCAGCTTGAACAGCTACGATGAGATCTTTACGACCGAAAAGGACCGGCAGGAACAACAGCAGGAGAAAGTACAGGAGATCCCGCTTGCGGAGCTGCATCCGTTCAAGGATCATCCCTTCAAGGTAAAGGACGATGAGGCGATGGAGAAGACGGTGGAGAGCATCCGGCAGTACGGCGTCCTGGTACCTGCCATTGCAAGACCCCTTCCGGACGGCGGCTATGAACTGATCTCCGGCCACCGAAGAAAGCACGCTTCCGAGCTTGCTGGAAAAGAAACCATGCCGGTGATCATCCGGCAGATGAGCAATGATGAGGCGACGATTCTCATGGTCGATTCCAACCTGCAGAGAGAAGAGATCCTGCCCAGTGAGCGGGCATTTGCCTACAAGATGAAGCTGGAGGCGATGAAACACCAGGGAGAACGCACGGATTTAACTTCGTCCCAAGTTGGGACAAAGTTAAGAGCAGATAAGCAAATGGCGGAGGAACTTGGAAGCAGCCGTAATCAGATACAGCGATATATCCGACTCACAAATCTGATCCAGGAAATGCTGGATCTGGTGGACGAGAGGAAGATCGCATTCAATCCGGCTGTTGAGCTCTCGTACCTGAAACCTGAGGAACAGAAGGACTTCATCCAGGCAATGGAGAATGCAGTGACATCTCCGTCGCTTTCGCAGGCACAGCGGATCAAGAAGTTCAGCCAGCAGGGCATGTGCACGATGGAGATCATGCAGACGATCCTGGATGAAGACAAGAAAGCACCGCTGGATCGGGTGGTCCTGGACAATAAGGTGATCGGCAAGTACTTCCCGAAAAGCTATACACCGAAACAGATGAAAGATACGATCATCCGGCTGCTGGAGCAGTGGCAGAAGAGACACCAGCGTGATCAGGAACGCTGACGGAAAACAGAATAGGAACATGAAGAGACGGAAGAGTGCATATAGGAGCATCGCCGTTATTTTTTTGGAAGGAGACAGAAAACAATGATCAGATGGACGATTGAAGGCAATGAACAGGATCTGGAAAGACTTATGGAACTGATCGGAGAATCCGATGAAACAGAGGCAGATGCAAACAAGGTAACAGTCTTGAAGGTGGATCCGCAGAGTGGGATTAAGAAAACGGATTCGAATGATCCGGATATTCTCTTCATCATGGATTCCGATGAGGAAACCGTCTTTGAACTGGAAAGCCATGATCTGTACCTCAGGTGCAGGGAATCCGATCTGATTCTGATCGGTTCCTATGTATATCTGCCGGATACGGCTGTGGTCTACAGGCTGGATGAAGACGATGCACTCTGCCCGATGACGGATGAAGATGAGGCAACTGCGGATGAAATCATCACAGAGAAGATTCATCACATGCGGATGCAGGGAAATCAGTTTCTTTAATACGATCAATTTCAGGAAGTCGATGCATTACAATCCATTTGCCTATATCCACAGCGAGAAGGATATCCTGAAGCTCGTGACCGCACTGATCGCCAATACCAGAGGAGAAGGCAAAGCAGGGGATGAGTTCTGGACAAAAGCAGAGACGCTGCTCTATACAGCGCTGATCGGCTAAATCCACTATGAAGCGCCGGAGAACGAACAAAACTTTGCAACGCTGCTGGAAATGCTGAACAGCGTGGACGTCCGGGAAGACTATGAGGATTACGAAAATCTGGTCGATATCATGTTTGATGAGCTGCGGGAAAAGAACCCGAATCACTTTGCGGTCCGGCAGTACGTGAAGTTCAAAATGGCTGCCAGCAAGACCCTGAAGTCGATCCTTGTCAGCTGCGGTGCCAGACTCGCTCCTTTTGATATTCAGGAAGTCCGGGACATCACCATGTATGATGAACTGGAGCTGGATACGCTGGGAGATCAGAAGACGGCACTGCTCCTGATCATGTCGGATACAGATGCGACCTTCAATTTCCTCATCAGCATGATCTACACGCAACTGTTCAATCTGCTGTGTGAAAAGGCGGATGACCAGTACCATGGAAGGCTGCCGGTGCATGTGCGCTGCCTGATCGACGAGTGCGCGAACATCGGCCAGATCCCGAATCTAGAGAAGCTGATCGCGACGAACCGTTCCCGCGAGATCTCAGCCTGTCTGGTCCTGCAGGCAAAGTCCCAGCTGAAGGCGATCTACAAAATAACGCCGATACCATCATCGGCAACTGCGACAGCCAGATCTTCCTGGGCGGTAGTGAACCGGGAACCATGAAGGATCTCAATCAGGCACTGGGCAAAGAGACGATCGATACCTATAATACAGGTGAAAGCAAAGGCAGAGGGGAAAGCCATTCCCTGAATTACCAGAAGCTCGGCCATGATTTGATGTCCATCGATGAACTCGGTGTCATGGATGGCAGCAAATGTATCCTGCAGCTTCGAGGTGTCCGACCGTTCCTTTCCAACCAATACGACCTGACTAAACATCCGAATTACAAGCTTACTGCCGGCTATGACAAGAAGAATGAATTTGATATTGAGAAGTTCCTGAAACAGGGACTGAAGCTTCGCCCCGAAGACCAGTATGAAGTTGTAAATGTAGGATGACATCACGGTGTACGCATGGTAATCTTGTACTAGAAGTTGACAAATCACAGTTTGTCGCTTTAACAAGAATGTTCGATATTGAGAAATATCTGAAACACTGTTTGAAACTGCATTCGGCTGTCCTGTATGAATCTGCAAGTGTCGGATGACATATGGAATCCGGCATGATAATCTATGGTCTGAATTCAGAAAGGGCTATATATGAAAAAAGTGCTGAAAGTGATCGGAATCATTCTCCTGGTGATCATACTGGCTGTCGCCCTGCTGTTCTTCATAGCAGACAGAAAAGCAGCATATCAGAACGAACATTACTATGAAAATGCTTCGCCTGCCGGAGAAATTGAAAAAAAGTACACATCGATGGGCCCTCTGGATGTATCGTACGTGGAGTATC
Organism: uncultured Lachnospiraceae bacterium; assembly: GCA_900313955.1. Lineage (GTDB taxonomy): Bacteria > Bacillota > Clostridia > Lachnospirales > Lachnospiraceae > Chordicoccus. Next base: position 2,973 of record OMTP01000079.1, read on the forward strand.
AGGCAGAAGGCGAAGATTTCAAAAAGTATGAAATCTGGTATCCGGCAGAAATGGAGAGCAGTGAAAAACAGTATCCTCTTGTCATCATGGTGAATGGTACCGGAGTCAAGGCTTCTGCATACAAGGAAGTCTTCAAGCATCTTGCATCATGGGGATTCATTGTTGCCGGTAATGAAGACGCTGCTTCGGGAGATGGTGTCTCCTCTTCCAAGACACTTGCAATCCTGCTTGCACAAAATGAGGATGAAACCAGTCTGTTCCATAATCATATCGATACGCAGAATATCGGCATTGCCGGACATTCCCAGGGCGGAGCAGGAACCATCAATGCGGTAACTGCTCAGGATTACGGGAACATGTATAAAGCTATGTGGACAGCCAGTGCACCGCATCAGGAACTGGCAGAAGGATTCGGATGGACATACGATGTCAGTAAGGTATCCATTCCTTACATGATGGTCGCAGGCACGGGGATTGCAGATGGAGGCGACGGCGTTGAAGGCAGCAACAATGTAGGAATTGCACCATTGACATCCCTGCAGGAAAACTTTAATGCCATTCCTGACGACGTGACGAAGGTCATGGCCAGGGAAAAAGGAAAGGATCATGGAGACATGCTGAGATATGCGGATGGCTATATGACAGCATGGTTCATGTATTATCTTCAGGATAATGAAGAAGCCGGTACGGCATTCTTCGGAGAGAATGCAGAAATCCTGACAAATCCGAACTGGCAGGATGTACGTGTTAACGGATAAACAGGAATTGACCAGCTGAAAA
>OMTP01000038.1 GCA_900313955.1 uncultured Lachnospiraceae bacterium
GAAACGGAGTGTAGAATGTTTTTCTCGAAGCAAAAGTGCCCTCCTGAACAGTTACAGATTATTTTATATTTCAGGTTTCGGGGAGGTAATAATTTGATTTAGAACTTAAAATAGGTTACAATTTAAAAAACGTATTTGAAAGAAGATACCTAAAATGAAAGAGTATATTGAAAGGATTCTGCATCAGAACGTGCAGATAATTCCATATAAAGAGATAGACAGGCTTCCCCTTACCTTCCGCGGCGGCTATTCCTTGAGTAGGATGATTATCGGCGGGCAGGAAGTTCTGCTTGCTGTGCCTGCGGAGCGGATACCTCTGTCTGATCTGCGTAAACAGCACAGACAAATGGAAGCCTATAGCGGTCTTACCTGCGTTCTTTATTTGAAGAACATGAATTATTACGCCAGGGACAAAATGATTGAGGAAGGGATTCCGTTTGTCTGGGAAGGTCATCAGATTTATCTGCCTTTTTTAGGTGCATTGCTGGATGATAATCCGAGACAGGCAATTCCCGTGTGCGGACAGATTTCTTTTCTGACACAAAAGTTGCTGTTGACGGCGTTGTATCAGGGATGGAAGCATGTTACCGTAACGAAGGCAGCGGAAATTCTGGGTGTTTCAAAAATGTCGATCACGAGGTGTTTTGATGAGCTGGAGGCAATGAATATTCCGTATCTGACAATCAGAAACCGTGCACGAAATTTCAGCGCCGACCAGGACAAGAGGAATATGTGGGAGATAATCCGCCCTATCTTACGCACACCGGTGATCAGAACGTATCTGCTGAAGGAGGAGCCGGGGATTGTTCTTCCGATGGCAGGGACAATGGCGCTGGCACATTTCTCAATGTTGGATGAAGAGAGATGCCCGATTTATGCATTTACGAAAAAGGAACTGCCGAAGATGAATGTCTCTTCGGAAAATTGGGTGCCTGCCGGAGAAGATCCCGGCTGCATCGTTCAGGAATTAGGATACTACATTTATTTTCAGGACGGAAAAGCGGTTGATCCGCTCACAGCAGCGCTCAGCCTGACAGAGGAAGAACTCACAGATCCAAGAATCAGTATAGCAGTAGATGAAATGTTGGAGAAGCATGTATGGTAAAAGGGATTGATCAATTTAGGGATTATTTCAGTGATTTCACAGACCAGTATGTATTAATCGGAGGTGCCGCGTGTGATATTTCTTTTGAGAATTACAGTGCGGATTTTCGTGCGACCAGAGACCTTGATGTTGTTCTGATTGTAGAAGCACTGACCAGAGAATTTGGACAGCGTTTTTGGCAGTTTATCCGGGACGGCGGTTATCAGAACCGGGCGAAGTCCTCTGGTTCACCGCAGTTTTACCGCTTCGATAAACCGACAGAAAAGGGCTTTCCTTTAATGATTGAGCTTTTTGCAAGGACAGAGTATGTGCTGGAAGGCGGAGCTGAGCTTACCCCAATTCATATTGATGACAGTGTATCGAGTCTATCAGCAATTTTGCTGAACAACGCCTACTATCAGGCATTATTACAGAGGCGCGATGTAATAAATGGTATCTCAGTCCTGCGGCATAGCTGGCTGATCCCATTTAAGGCAAAGGCATGGCTGGATCTGAATGAACGGAGCCGGCGAGGCGAACATGTAGACTCCAGAGATTTGAAAAAGCATAGAAATGATATTATTCGAATGGCAGCAGAATTGGTTCTGGAACGCTGTGAGCTTCCGGAAGAGGTTCGGAATGATATGGCCAGGTTCATTGATGCAATGAATGTAACTGACCAGGAGATTAAAGATCTTAAACTTCGAGGAGTAAAAGCTGAGGATATACGACGGCTGTTAGTGGATACATATCTGTAGGCAGCAGATGAGAAAAGTGATGTGTTAGGAAGATAAAGAAATCTAACCTCATGAGGATCAACAGATGGCGTTCTGCTAAAAAAAGTGCCCTCCTGAACAGTTACAGAAATTTCTAAAATTCTGCTAATATGACGGTCAAAACTGCTAACGACAGAAACGATCTGAAACGTACTCAAATGATTTCGGAACAGTAAAAAAGTCAGACAGAACAAGGTTTCCCTGATCAGTCCTGAGCTAAAATGAAAAGTACTGACGGGTTCTCCTAAGCGGAAGGTCGGGGGTTCGAATCTCCCCTGGAACGCGTCATTCCATGTTACAGTCCACACGTCAGCCAACAGGTGCCCTTCGGAAAGCGCTTCCGGAGTGGACCTTTGAGGGGTGGCCGCGGAGGAAGCGCTTTCCGAAGGACACCCTGGCTGACCCGTGAACTGTAACCATTCCATTTGCGGGAGGTGAAGAAATTCACCTTCCGCTTTTTATTATCTTCCCTACTATGCTACAATAGCCTTATTGCAGGTGACGGAGGTGATTCTATGACTATCTTTGACATCATTGGCCCGGTTATGGTAGGACCGTCAAGCTCTCACACAGCAGGAGCTGTGAAGATCGGAAATATTGCCCTGAAGCTCATGGGTGAAAAAATAAAGACAGCAGATATCTACTTTCATGGCTCCTTTGCGACGACAGGAAAAGGGCATGGGACAGACCGCGCCATTGTTGCAGGACTTCTTGGACTCAGTGTTGACGACAGAAGAATTCCGGACAGCTTTCGCCTGGCCAAAGAGGCAGGAATGGACATCCATTTCGGGCGTGTGGATCTGGGAGATGAAGCTCATCCCAACTCGGTGAAGCTTGATCTGACAGGTGTCCATGGAAGAACCCTGGAGGTTATCGCTTCCTCCATTGGGGGCGGCCGCATCCAGATCGATCAGTTGGACGGTCTTGTGACCGGCTTCTCCGGAGATCATCCGACGCTCATCGTCCACAACCTGGATCAGCCCGGACATGTTGCCGCGGTGACTTCCATGCTCGAGCACAAGTCTGTCAATATCGCCTCTATGAAGTTGAGTCGCTCCGGCAGAGGACAGAACGCTGTCATGGTCATTGAGTGCGATCAGGAGATACCGCCGGAGGGCATCAAGTGGCTCGTCCATCAGGAGGGAGTCAAGAAAGTGACCTATCTGAGCCTCAGCGATCATGAGGAGACGGAAGACTGAGAGGAGGAAGAGAAATGTTTGATTCATTTGCGCAGATGAAAGAAACAGCGGAGATACAGAAAAAGCCCCTCTGGAAAGTCATTCAGGAATCGGATTGTATGGAAGAAGGAATAAGCACAGAGGAATCTTATGAGAAAGTTCGCGTAATTTACGAGGCGATGAAAGAATCCGTGCTGGAATATGATCCATGCCTCAAATCTTCGAGCGGACTTGTGGGGGATGAGGGGGCAAAAATAGAGGAGCGCAGGAAGAGCGGAAAGCTTCTTTCCGGAGATCTCATCGGCCTGGTCATGGAGAGGGCGCTCAAAATTGCAGACTCCAATGCCTGCATGAAGCGTATCGCGGCAGCGCCGACGGCAGGGTCCTGCGGCGTTGTGCCCTCCGTCCTTCTTACGGTTCAGGAGAAGCTGAACCTTTCGGATGATAAGCTGATTGAGGCTCTCTACATCTCCGCAGGAATTGGAGGCGTGATCGCTGCCAGGGCGTCTCTGGCTGGTGCTGAGGGAGGCTGCCAGGCAGAGATTGGATCTGCTTCTGCCATGGCTGCAGGAAGCTGTGTGTGGCTCTGTGGAGGAGAAAGTGAGGAGATCATCCATGCCTGCGCGCTCGCAGTCAAAGGCCTTCTGGGCCTGGTGTGCGATCCTGTCGCAGGCCTCGTCGAGATCCCCTGCGTCAAGAGAAACGTCATCGGAGCAGTCAATGCCATCACAAGCTGTGATATGGCCATGGCCGGGATCAGGAGCGTCATAGAACCGGATCAGGTCATCGATGCCATGCGCAGCGTTGGTCACTGTCTTCCCACTTCTCTGCGCGAGACAGGAGAAGGCGGACTGGCCGGGACGCCCTCCGGTCAAGAGATCCGCAGGAAGATCAGGGAAAACTAAAAGCACCGTCCTTTTTGATTCCCGTGTTCTCATGGATAGGGGTATCCCATCTCCTTGAGTACACGAACAGTGTGGCTCACGGGCAGACCGACGATGGTCGTGTAATCCCCCATGATGGATTCCACATAGGCGGCAAAAGGTCCCTGAATCCCGTAGGCACCCGCCTTGTCCATGGGCTCCGCGCTGTCTGTGTAGGCGCGGATTTCTTCTTCGGTCATCGGGGCGACATGAACACTTGCGGCCTCGAAAAAAGAAGTCCTGTCCCAATGAAGGCCATTTTCTGATCGAATGCCCCGCAGAATTGTGACGCCCGTATAGACCTGGTGGACATTCCTCGATAGAGAACGGATCATCTGATAGGCCTCTTCGTGGCTTTGCGGCTTGCCCAGAACTTTGTCTCTGCTGTAGACAATGGTATCCGACCCGACGACATAAAAGGGATCTGCCAGTGCATTTTCTTCTGCAGAAAGCGTCTTTTCGAGGAACTGTTCAGTATTGTCGGAGGGAATATTCCTGACAGCTGCTTTTTCAATTTCACGGGCGATGGACATGGCCTTCTGGGATGAAAGATCCATGACAATATCACTGGGGTTTGAGTAGTTCGTCTTCTCCTCCGCTCCGGACGGCATGATCTCGGGAAATATGCCCACTTGGTGAAGAAGTTCCCTTCTCCGTGGAGACTGCGAGGCTAAGATAACGCGCGGATAGAGCTTTGACCGGACGAGCCGATCTCCTTCGTAGTGAAGAGAAAGATGAAAGACAGGACGGTCCTCCCTAAGATATCTGAGGAAGATACGGTCACCCTCCCAGAGATTGAGGGACAGGATTTCATCTTTATGGAACCACTGAAGGACACCTTCGTCGCACTCGGAAAGAGTGTCTGTCCCGACTTCAGCCGTGTAGAGATACATGTGCTCGCCCATGTCTTTTCCACTGTAGAAATCAACAACGCCTCGTATATTCAGCTTTTGAACAAGGAGCCCTGTCTCCTCGAAGACCTCTCTGCGAGCGCACATCTCCGGCGTTTCACCGATTTCAAGATGGCCCCCGACGCCGATCCACTTTCCGGCATTGATATCATGCTCTTTCTTGACCCGGTGCAGCATGAGCACCTGATCGCCATATGTCAAATAAACGAGAGTTGTCTCTTCCATTTTCAAATCCCTCCATTTTTTACATAGCGAAGCCATAAACTGTAATCATTATAGGTTACAGTTCACGCGTGGGTCACGACGTCGTTCCACAAAAAGACCTTCCATCCGGACTTAGTAAATTTGCGCGCAAAAGCGGGCG
>OMTP01000261.1 GCA_900313955.1 uncultured Lachnospiraceae bacterium
AAATTACTAAGTGAAGGAAGAAGGCCTTTGTGCGAAGCGGCGAAGTGACCCACCGTGAACAGTAACGAGACGACAGAGAGATATCTCTGTCGTCTTTTTTTAGTTGTTTATTTTGCATGATGAATTTATAATAGAGGTAAGTGAAAATGATAAAAGAGGACAAACGATCTTGAAGGAAAAGAAAAAGCCGCTCTACAAGAGTTTCGGATATGCTTTTACCGGCATATGGACCTGCCTCAAAAAAGAGAGAAATATCAAGATTCACAGCTTTGCGACCGTGTGCGTCGTCATTGCCGGAATCCTGCTTCACATCTCTTACGAAGAGTGGCTGGTCTGCCTGGTCCTGTTCGGCCTCATCCTGAGCCTTGAGCTTGTCAACACGGCGATTGAAGCGGTCGTCGACCTCGTCACACAGGAGAAGCGGCCACTGGCCAAAGTGGCGAAAGACTGCGCGGCAGGCGCAGTTCTCATAGCGGCCATTTTCGCGGCAGTGATCGGCGGCTGGATCTTTTTTCCCAGGATCGCTGCTCTACTGTGACATTTTCAAAACGATTAGGAGGATACGACTATGGCAAAACTTTCAGACGGCGTGAAGCGTCTGCTCCTTGCAGGCGTAGGTGCAGTGGCGACAACAGCGGACAAGACCGAGGAGATCTTTAACGACCTGGTCAAGAAGGGTGAGATCACCGTCGATGAGGGCAAGGAACTCAACGAAGAGCTGAAGCACACCATGAAGAAGAAAGAAGAGGAGAAAAAAGCGAAGAGGGAAGAGACCAAAGAGGACGATGACAAGATCATCGATGTCGAGCCCGAGGAAGTCAGGGACGCCAAGGAGAAGAAGGACGGCGTGGAGATCGACCCGGTCGCTATGGTGGCCGGTCTCTCCGCAGAAGGCCTTGAGAAACTGAGAGCTGCCCTCGATGAGGCAGAGGCCAGAACCAAAAAAGCGGCCAAAGATCTGGCCGGACACGACGAGGAGTAAATGACAGACATAAGGGACGGGGAACCTCTTCACCAAGAAGAAACAAAAAGTGTGCAAAATAGAAGGAGAGCGGGATCGACAGGAGACCGCTCTTCTAAGCATGCAGAAAAAGAGAGCAAAGAGAATCCCTCGAGGCTCAGGGAGATCACCCAGGTCCTGCGCAAGTACAAGGTCTTCACCCGCGGCATCACGCCCGAGAAGCTGCGGCTCATTTTAGAGGAGCTGGGCCCTACCTACGTGAAGCTGGGCCAGATCATGTCTCTGCACTCGGACATTTTACCCAAAGCCTACTGCGACGAGCTCATGAAACTCAACTCCAGCGTCGCTCCCATGCCATTTTCAGAAGTCGAAGAAGTCCTCAACAATTCCTTCCGCGGTGACTGGCGGGAGATCTTCGAGTCGATCGAGCCCCTGCCGATCGGCTCCGCCTCCATCGCCCAGGTGCACAAAGCCGTCCTCAAAAACGGCGACCAGGTCGTGGTCAAAGTGGAGCGCAAGGGCATCTACGACACCATGGCGCGGGACATCCGCCTCATGCACCGCGCGGTCCGCATGTTGCCGGCCGTCGGCAACCTGCGTTCTGTCGTCGATTTCGACATGGTCCTCGACGAGATGTGGAGCGTCGCCCAGGAGGAGATGGATTTCCTCAAAGAAGCCTCCAACATGGAGGAATTCGCCCGCCTCAATAAGGACATCGCCTACATCGGTGTCCCTCGCCTCTACCGCGAGTACACGACATCGCGCGTCCTGGTCATGGAGTATGTCGACGGCATTCCCATCGACGACGCAGAGACGCTGAAGGAAGATGGCTACGATCTCGATGAGATCGGCAGAAAGTTCGTTAACAACTTTATCAAGCAGGTCATGGACGACGGCTTCTTCCACGCCGATCCCCATCCGGGAAATGTCATGATCCGGGATGGGAAGATCGTCTGGCTCGACATGGGCATGATGGGCCGCCTCACGGAGCGCGACAGACGATGCATGGTCAAGGGTATAGAGGGCATCGCCATGCAGGACGTGGGGACGGTGGAGAGTGCCGTCCTGGAGCTGGGAGACTTCTGGGGCCCGCCCGACCGCGACAAGCTCTACCGGGATCTCCGGAATTTCATCGACAAATACGGGTCCACAGGTATGGGCGACATCGACGTCGCCGAGGTTATGCAGGAAGTCGTCGAGATCATGAAGGTCAACAAGATGAGCCTGCCCCACGGCGTCTCCATGCTGGCCCGCGGCCTCACCCACATGGAGGGAGTCCTCACCAGCATCAGTCCCGACATCAACATGGTTCAGATCGCGGCCGCCCGGGTGCAGGAGACCTATATCGACAAAAAGGACTGGAAGAAGGAAGCACGCCATTACGCCCGCCACGCCTACCGGTCCTTCTCCAAGGGGATCGATATTCCATCCCTCACGGTCGACGTCCTCAATGAAGTTCTGCGCGGACAGACAAGAGTCAATCTGAAGCTCGAGTCCTCGCGCAGTCTGGACAACCTGGTCAACGCCGCCGTCCGCAACATCGTCATCGGCCTCACCATCGTTGCCCTCCTCGTCAGTTCCAGCATCATCTGCACAACCGACATGGAGCCCAAGGTCGAGCACATCCCCCTTCTGGGCGCCCTCGGCTACTTCGTCGCCCTGGGGTCCATCGCCTTCTTCGTCATCCGCTACTACTGGCGCAAATTCAGGGATTCTCACCCGAAAAAGAGAAAAAAACATAAAGGATAAGGGAAAAATCATGAGGGATCAGGTCAGGATTCTGGAAGTCAAAAAAACAATTCTTGAGGACAATGACGCCGATGCGGCTGTCCTCAAAGAACATTTGAAGGAGGAGGGGACATTTTATATCAATGTCATGTCCTCGCCGGGGGCGGGCAAGACGTCGACCCTTCTCAAAGTCACAGGCATTTTACAAGAGGATCTGAAGGTTGGCGTCATGGAGGCGGATATCGACTCGGACGTGGACGCTGTCACAATGGAGGAGCATGGCATTCCTTCTGTGCAGCTGCACACGTGCGGCATGTGCCACCTGGACGCCGACATGTCCCGCCAGGGCCTCCGTCTCATCGGCTCGCAAAACTTTGACGTCATCTTCCTCGAAAATGTCGGCAATCTTGTCTGCCCGGCCGAGTTCGACACGGGCGCCCACATGAACCTGGTCATCCTGTCGGTTCCCGAGGGCGACGACAAGCCACTCAAGTACCCGCTCATGTTCGAGAAGGCCGACGCGGTCGTCATCAATAAGATCGACGCGGCCCCGGCCTTTGACTTCAGCCTCGACCGTGTGCAGAAGCACATTCACGCGCGGCATGCCGGCATTCCCATTTTCCCGGTGTCCGCGAGGACAGGAGAGGGAATCGAGGCCCTTGCGGAGTTCATTTTCAGAGAGTACATTAGCTATGAAGGAGGATGTGGAAAATGACTGATGTGCGCGTGATCGAGGTCCACCAGAGCGTGTCCGCGGAAAATGACGCCATCGCGGCGGATGTCCGCCTCAAAAACAGGATGGATGGGACATTTATGGTCAATCTCATGGCTTCCCCGGGGGCCGGGAAGACGTCTGTCCTTGTCCGCACGGCGAAGGCTCTCCGCGACGAGATGAAGATCGGCGTCATGGAGGCGGATATTGACGCCACGGTCGACGCCGAGACCATGGCAGAGGCAGGCGTGCGCTCCATCCAGGTCCACACGGGCGGCGAGTGCGCCATGGACGCGGCCATGACCCGCGACGCCATCCTTGCCTTCCACACGGAGGATCTGGACCTTCTCTTTCTTGAAAATGTCGGCAATCTGGTCTGCCCGGCGGAAAATGACACGGGCGCTTCCATCAATGTGGAGATTCTGTCCATCCCCGAGGGCGATGATAAGCCCTTGAAATACCCGCTTATGTTCGAGGTCTGCCAGGCGGTTCTCATCAACAAGATCGATACGCGCGAGTATTTCCCCTTCGATGACGAGGCGGCCGTGCGGCGTATCCACGACCGCAATCCGGAGGCGAAGATCTTCTTTGTCTCTGCGAAGACGGGGGAAGGTTTTGACGCCTGGATCGAGTACTTGCGCGAGCAGGTCTCAGCCTGGAAAGCGTGACTTCCATGCATGAGATGAGCACTGTCCTGCGCTTCTGCAACCTGGCGATCGAAACAGCGACGGAGCAGAAGGCGAGAGGCGTCGAAGAAATCGTGGTGGAGGTGGGAGAGATGACGGACATATTGCCCGCGTATCTCTATAAATATTACCCGGCGGCCACGAAGGGAACGATTTTAGAGGGATCCACTCTGACGGTCGAGAAGGTTCCGGTCAAAGCCGAGTGCGCTGATTGCGGCACCGTCTTCCATCCCGACCGCGAGCACGACTACAAGTGCCCGGCGTGTGGAGGCGTCCGCGCCCACGTCCTCGCCGGCCGCAGCGTGAATCTGCGGGAAGTGAGGGTGATAAAATCTTAGGCGAAAAGGGGCTGTCGCACTAAACAGTACGGCGGCCTCTTTTATGAGATCGCACTTATCCGACGGGCTCGCTTTTGTCGTTACAGTTCACGGGTCAGCCAGAACTGCCTCGAAAAAGCACTTCCTTCGCGGCCACCCCTCAAAGGTCCACTCCGGAAGTGCTTTTTCGAGGCAGCAACCGGCTGAGACGTGAACTGTAACCTTTTGTCTTGTATATTTTGCGTTTCCTGTTTCAACTCACGCTCCATCGCAAGTTCGGGCGTGATCTGGCTGCATTTTGACACAGGCCTCTTTGCCCGCAAAAGCGATGCCGTAGCAGACAATGTTCTGGATTCCACGGCCCTGCATCTCCGTCCGGTAAGAGCGGTCATCGATCTGCTTGAGCGCGGTGTCAGCCAGGGCGGACAGCTTTTCTTTGTCGGAAGCTGATGCCGCCTTGAACTCCATGAGAAAACCCGGGAGTAGTTTGGTTTTCGGTTCCAGCTGCAGGTCGAATCGGCCATCGCCGGCTTCGCGGTTGGAGCGAATAGAATAGCGGGAACACATCGACGCCACAAGCCCTAGAATCAGGCCGTGGTAAAATCCTTCCGCGGAGCCGTCAAAACTGCTGACGCAGCTCATCATATACGAGCAGAGCGCTGTCTGCAGCTTTTCCGGATCATTCTTGTAGAGCGACTTCTCAACCTGGGAGACGACATTGGATCCCGTCACTTCCCGGATCCACGCAAGAATCTCTGTGTTGTAGACCCTGTGTATTTCCCTGTTGGGAAGACGCAGATCTGCATAGGTGCCGACATCGGTTTCATGAAGCGGACCGTCAAGAGTCAGATACCCAGCCAGAAGCAGAAAACTGAATACGGCATCAGGACCATCCGTAATCCCGGGATAGATCACTTCCGTGTTGATCTGTGTGGAAACGTGTTCACCCTGCATCAGCTTTAGCAAATCTTGCGCCACCTCCGGCGTCATCTGCATCGTGATGCTCCCCTACCGACTACGTCGGAAGGGGAGCATCACTAAATTTCACTGTCCTCTTGACGGGTAGCACACCAGCCGGAAAACGGCGACCCGCCGGGGTTTTGTTTGTAAATGTTCAGTTTACTCGAGCTCATCCTCCGTGATGGTTCCGTCTTCGTAATTGATCAGGATCGGATCGCCATCGTACTCGTTCCCGAAGAAGTCATAAACGGACATCATGTAGATGTAATCTCCATCCATGAGTTCCTGATCCTCCATGACTATGTCATCTGACCAGGTGATGGTATCTGTCTCATAGGGATCAGTCTCATCCAGGTTTTCGTCGAAAGCCGTGAAGACAAACTGAACCTTGTCACCTTTTTTCAAGGGGTTCACATTTCGGCCTGCAGCTCCGGTTTCCTCATCGACGCCGTCGTAAGTGCCAATTATTTTGAATTCCTCAGTATCGTATGTGTAAGTGGCGCGGATATTTGTCTCTTCGCCGTTTACGATGGCAGGAATAGTATAGATATTATAATCGTCCTCCATGGAGACGAGGTAGGCATTGACATACTGATCTCCAATCGTGATCCAGGTTCCCTGGAAGTTATCGCTGAAGATACCCTTATCCCAGTCTACATCAAGATCGCTGTCCGTGCCCAGAAATACATAGTCGCCAGACTCTGGCTCCTGGTAGAAGAGTGAGAAATCGGCATGTTCAATCGAATCGAGGCCGTCCGTCACCGTCAGATGGAGTATGCTCTCATCGTCGATCTCCTGACTGATCTCGACGTTGTAGTCCTTGCTCTGGATCGGGTTGAGCGTCATACCTCTCATCGAATCGTCTGTTTCTTCTCCGTCAACCTCCCAGTCGAGAGGCTCCCACGTGTCGCCCACAATCGCCATGAACTGCTTATAGGGTTCATTGTCCGAAATCTGTGAGTAGCTGTTCTGCACATCGGGATCTACCATGAGCGGATAGACTACGGAAATGCCCTCTGCCCCCTGCCTGTCATCGCCGTGTACTTCATAGATCACAGCCTGGTCTACGAGGCTGAGGACCGGATCCGCCGCTCCGGAAAGCAGGGAAGCAGTGTTCTGGGCCAGTCCCTTCAGGTCAATCATATCTGTATAACCTTCGGAACGATTGTTGCCGCCGTAATTCTCCGTGCTGTAGGCACCTTCGCAGAGGGCGCGGAAGGAGTCCGGACTCTGGGTCTGCTGTGCCATCTGAGCGGACATGGTGCGGAAGGCTTCATTGAGGGGTGCGATCTTTGACAGATCGATCACGGATAGGGTCGCCTGATCTTCCGTCCAGTTCGAGCTGCACTTGTCATAGAAGCTCTTGCAGATGACTTTGCCGAGCTCATCACCTGTTGTGTCCGGCTTCAGGCCCAAGTAGTTAAGAAACGTCCTGTAGTTCCAGCCGCCTCCGGGCTCAAACTCCTGAGAGGCAACCATGTACTTGCCAAAATCATCAATCGCTGCTCCTGTCTCAAGAGACGCCATGAGGCAGGTGTCCATACCAATCATCTCAAAGTGGACGCCTCCCTGACTGAGAGCTGCGCTGTATTCCGGGAGTGTCAGGTTGTCGCCGCCGAAATTGTCGTCCCAGCACAGGCCTGCAAGGGATCCGCCGCCGTGATCCCACATGATGAGACCATATTTCTGTGCCGGGTAGGCTGCTGCTCCCCAGGAGATAAAAGTACCGAGGTTGTTCGGATCTCCCATGGACGCCGCAGGCGCGCTCTGATCGCGCACCAGGGTTCCGTCTGCCACGTGATAATATCCGAGTGTGCCGGGATCAATCCCTTCCAGCTCCCAGGACGGACTTCCGCCTGTCAGAACGACGACATTGACCCTGTCTCCAAAATCCGCTTCCATCATTTCCCTGAGATTAGCCGAGGCAGCACCACCATCTGATTCCAGATTCGATCCGGACATATAGACAAGAATAGTCCATGCTGCGTTGGCAGCCGCACCCTTTGTATTTGGTCCGGCATCAACAACAGCATAGTCTGTATCTCTTTCGTCTTCATAAGATGCCTCATCATATAAGTCTTCCCAGCTTTTATTGGCTGTGTCCACCACTTCTGCTCCTGCGGATGTATCGCCGTCCTCAGAATCATCGGATCCGACCGCAAAGAAAATGAAGAGGACAAAAACGAGAACAATAATGATCAACAGACCTTTCTTTGAATGTTTCTTTGAATGAGATCCTTTTTCTTTTTTCATACGCAATACCCCCATACTTTTCGTTGAATATCTCATCTGCGAATCACAAAGTCTGCCAAAGTGTTTCTTTGTCATATCCTCAGGTTAAGAATATACCGTAGCTTTCTCGAAGAAAACTACCCGTTTAGGTAGGTGAGGGGCTAAAATTTATAGGCATAGTAGGAGAAAATGAAAATATGACGAATGAAGCGTTTCTAAAACGGCTTGAGCTCCTTACGAAGAAAAGGGATCTTAAGGAACAATTTATGGAAATAATGTTTCTTATAAAGCAGGCCTATGATGACGATTTGTCCATCTATGTCCGCTGCTATATATACGAATCGAATCCCGATCTGGGCCAGCAGGCCTACATAGGAGAAAAGAACCAGCGTTTTCTCATGTGCTATACCAGCAAGCAGCATGCAGGTAATGAAAAGCGGTTAAGTGTGGTCAAACCAGGCCAGACGATGAAGACAGCGAAGATTCGTATTCGAGACGTAGTGAACAATATGTTTGGCAAAGAATCTATCATGGGTTTGATCATTAACCCGGACGATGAAAAGGCAAGCGCGTTGGTCATAAAAGAGGCAATTCGGCCGCTTATTACAGGTGATTTCTCAAAATTTCAGTAGGAGCAGAGGGGTCAACTATTTTGTCTGATCCAGAAGCACCGATTATCTTGTGATGGACAGAGGGATCCATTCAGGTGAAAATTCTTGAGCGGTCGCGTCCCGCAAGGGGCGTGTGAGTTGAAATTAGGAAATGGCAATGAGCCGATCGCGGTCGACAAAGTCATGCCCCGCAAGAGGCAGAGTAATAGTTTTTGGGGACGGAGATAGCTCCGTCCCCAAATCGCGAATTAGATCGCTACACTCTTGTTTGCCTTCAGCAGCAGATTTGCCGGCATGGGTGTATCCAACTTCCAGGTGAAGCTCACGGGCTTGCTGCCGCTGTGGTTGACATAGGTGGCGTTGCCGAGGAAGGTGTAAGCGGCGGTATAGTTGCCGTTCTTCTTGAACTCGCGCACGAAGAGGGAAATATAGCCGTTACTCTCCCGGTGGTGGATGTAGCGCTTGGCAGTCTCACTGTTCTCTGCCGTTGTGCTTTGAGACTGCCAGTGGAAGAGCTCAGAGTTGATCGCGTAGTCGTCGTACATGGTCGAAGGGGAGAACTCTTTCTCAGATTTATTCAGATTGATAAGAAAGATATCTGTGTTTTTATCCTTGATGTATTTAACTCCTTCGCGGAATTCCGGCGCGGTTGTCTCATTAAAATACCCATAAGCAGCCATGATCTGCCGCGTATTGTAATGACAATGTACCTGAAGCGGGCAGGGGTATGGGTAAGCATTCTTTTCTGGCACAAAATGAATATGGCTTCTCTGATATTTGAGAATCTGCAGGATTTCAGCTTTCACGAAAGCATACTTTAAAATGGACTGGATGCCTGTATCAATATCTGCAAATCCTTCTTTTGAGGGTTCCTTTTTAAAAAATGTGTAGTAGAGCATGTTTATCATAAGGCGTTTTACAGTATCCGATGCCTTGATCCCATCCTCAATATAGGAAATCCATGTATCAAGGAGCGGTGCTGAATCGATATGCAAAAGCCCTGGCAGACAACTCCAGACTCGGTCCGGTGCGTCGGCGTCATTTTCTAAAAGGTCAGCCCAGAGTTCTAAACGGTGCAGATTGCGGGAGCCATTTGCCACATAGAAATCCGTGATGGGAAGTTTATAGTAGTCCAGAAAATGTTCCAATGTCAGGGTGAGACCTGTGTCTTCCTCAAAGCTGGCCACGCGCCGCGTGAGAGAGCGCTTGTCGAAAATGGCTTCCTTGAGATTGCGAAGGACATAGTCCTGCGCCTGCTTCTCCAGATAGATATAGCAGCCACGGGGAAGATTGGAAAATCCATTCTCCACGTAGTAGCGCACGGGTTTTCTCGTTGTTCCAGTCATCGCCCGGAATTTCGTCTCGAAATTGTACTTCTTATTTGCCTGACCTACAAAATCAAGAACGGTCAGGCATTCTTTTCCATCACATAGACGCAGGCCTCGTCCGAGCTGCTGCAGAAATACTGTGGCACTCTCGGTTGGACGCAGGAACAGGATGGTATTGACGGAGGGTATATCAACTCCTTCGTTATATAGATCTACGACGAAAATGAAACGGATCTGACCTGTGGTAAGCTTTTCCTTTGCTGCATCTCGGATTGAGTCGTCGCTTTTGCTGGACAGTGAAATTGATGGAACATCATGATCACTGAAAAACTTTGCCATGTATTCTGCGTGGCGAACGCTGATACAAAATCCAAGGCCTTTGACATCATTTATATCTGTGACATATTTGTTGACACTGTTTAAGATGAGATCTGCTCGTTTGGTGTCTGCCGTGTAAATGTTTTCAAGTTCAGAGATGTCATACTTTCCTTTCCAGGAGATGTGACTGTAATCGACATCGTCGGTGATGCCAAAATACTGGAATGGGCATAGTAGCTTTCGGTCAATCGCCTCAGGCAGGCGCAGTTCCGCTGCTATTCGGCCGTCAAACCATCCAAGAATACTCTTTCCATCCATTCTGTCTGGGGTCGCCGTCAGACCCAAAAGAATTTTTGGCTGATAGTATGTCAGCAGCTCCTTATATGATTTTGCTGCGGCATGGTGAAATTCATCGACAACGATATAGTCATAAAAATCCTGTGTTGTCATGGCGGCAAAGTTAGAAGCGTTAAAGGACTGAATGCTCATGAAGAGGTGGTCGATCTGCGCAGGTTTTAGTCCATCAACATAACAGTCTCCAAAATTGAAATCATTCAGGACTTCGCGGAACATCCGCATGCTCTGCTGCAAAATTTCTTTTCGGTGGGCGACAAAGAGAAGCCGGGCACCGGGATGAGACTCGTTGTAGCGCTTATAATCAAAAGCTGCTACTGCCGTCTTCCCTACACCGGTTGAACCCACGACAAGGTTTTTATAAAAGCCATTTACTTCACGCTCAGCCCGCAGTTCTTCCAGAATTTCTTCCTGATATGGATAGGGGCGAATGGAGCAGATGAGTTTGAAATTGCTTGCAGTAGAGGCATTTTCCTTACTGAGTTCGGTCCTGAGTTTCCTGACACAGGAAGGATCATTTTCATCAAAGATTTCAAAGCCACTGTCATTCCAGTAGGTTTCAAATGTGACCGCAAACTTCTTGATGATGTCAAAAGACTCCTGTTCGGTGACCTTCATGTTCCACTCCAGACCTTCGGTGAGAGCGGGGTTGGAGAGATTGGAAGAGCCAATATAGGCGGTTGAAAAGCCGGTGTCCCGGTGGAAGAGATAAGACTTGGCGTGCATACGCATGTGGCCTGTCTCGTAGTTAATTTTTATCTGTGTATTGGGGAGACTGGACAGTTCAGCGACCGCCTTGTAATCAGTGGCCTTCATGTAGGTGGTAGTGATAATTCGCAGACTTGCACCGGGGCGGGTGGTGAATTTACGAAGATCAGGAAGGATGCGGCGGATTGCGCTCCACTTGATGAATGATACCAGGAGATCTATACGGTCGCAGCTCACGATCTCTTTTTTGATCTCGGACAACATGCTCGGCTCCTGGCGGGCACCGGTAAAGAGAGTGGCCTCCACAAGAGATGTCTCGGGGCGGACCGTTTTGAGAGCCGCGATGCTTCTTGCGGTGTTGATTTTGTGATAGAGAGACGTAAGCACTTCACCTTTCTTCATGATCTGGTAATCATCAAAATCAGCCTCACCGGAATGCTTTGCAACCTCGTCGATAATATCGTTGCAGAGCTGGATCTGAGCCAGGAGAGCTTCTTCGTCTTCATTAGCATGGAAGTCTTCTCGGACATATCGAAGACCTTTCTGGATAATGGAAGAAATGTAGATTGTCAGGATCTTTCGAGCGTCATCTGCGTTCAGATCCTTAAGCTCGATATCATAGTCGGTGATATTTAATCGATCGATCTCATCTTGGAAATGTTGATTGATTATCTGCTCATAGATTCCATCTGATATCATAACAGAGCACCTCCTACTTAGTCGTTACAGTTCACACGTCAGCCAGAAGAGCGATTGGAAAGCGCTTCCGGAGTGGACCTATAGGGGATGTCCACGGAGGAAGCGCTTTCCAGTCGCTCGATGCTGGGTGACCCGTGAACTGTAACA
>OMTP01000046.1 GCA_900313955.1 uncultured Lachnospiraceae bacterium
GCGCTCCGGAAGAAGGCCTTTGTGCTCCGCGCCGGGGTGCCCTGTGAACTGTAACTTCCATTGTTACAGTTCACAGGTCACCCAGCATCGAGCGACTGGAAAGCGCTTCTGGCTGACGTGTGAACTGTAACTTTCCGTTTATTTTTCATCGATTACAGGTATGGGTCAGCCAGAACTGTCTCGAAAAAGCACTTCCTTCGAGGCCACCCCCTCTCGTCGACGCCATCTGCTGACCGGGATGTTAGACGCCTTTGCCTGTCTGAGGCAGGCAGAGGTGCCTGACTTGCTTATTGAAGTGCTTCCACGATCTCCAAGTCGGAACCGACGAGGCTGCCCTGTACCATCTCGGGCTTGCCTCCGCCGCGGGCTCCAAGCTTCTCCTTCAGCTTTTTCTGTATCTCCCGCATGTCCTGTGTCTTAGAGCCGATGCAGTAGTAAAAGCTCCCCGGCTCCTTCTCCAGAAAGACGGCGCAGTAGAAAGCCCCCGCCTCCGCGACACGGGTAATGGCCGAGCGGACAGCGTTCATATCCAGGGGTTTCTCGAAAAGAATGATCGGCTGGCCGTCAAAGATCTCATCATCCGGCTCATTTCCATCGTATTGCGAAGGAGTGACGCTGAAGAAGGCGCACGATCTGGCGTGCTCCATGAGAAGCTCCTCTTGCGTCTCCCTGAGTTTCCCCTTCACCTCATCAAAAGCCGCCTGCCTTCTTGTGACTGCTTCCAGCATTTCCTCCATGCCAACAGAGAGATAACGGGCCGTCGACTGAGCCGCCCTGTGCTCCATTTGCATAAAAGCAATCGCACGGGCTCCGCAGAGGATATTGATGCGGACGCCGCCCTTCCACTTCTGGACAGAGAGCATCTTCACAAGACCGATCTCGCCGCTTCGCCTCACATGGGGCGCACAGCAGGCACAGGCATCATATCCCGGGAAAATGACGATGCGCACGCGCCCCGGCAGATCCAGCTTGCTCCTGTAATCGATCTTCTCCCGCTCCTCTTTATCCGGGAAAATGACCTGTGTCTCGACATTTGCCGTGACCGCCCGATTGGCCTCAGCCTCGACCTTCTCAAGCTGTTCCTCCGTCAGAACCCTGTCAAAGTCCAGCGTCACCTCGCTGCTGCTCAGATGAAAGCCGACATTTTCCACCCCATAGAGGCGGTGAGCGATGCCCGAGAAGAGATGCTCGCCCGAGTGCTGCTGCATGTTGGAGTACCTCTCCTCCCAGTCGAGAGAGCCCTCGACCATGGAATCAGGCGCCAGAGAAACCTGAACAGACGATGCATCTGCGCGGGAAAGATCCAGCGTGTGATGGATCTTCCCATCCCTGATCTGCACATCAATCACCGGGAAGCCGGCCAGCGTCCCGTGGTCCGGACTCTGGCCGCCCTCCTCCGGAAAGAAAGCCGTGCGGTCGAGAACCACATCCGCCCTGTCCCCGTCAAAAGAAACATTTTCTATTTTCCCTGCAAAAGAGGACATATAAGCGTCCTCCTCATATAATTTTCCTGTCGAAACCTCACTTGCGTCGCGCAAATTATTTTCCTCCTCATGGGGACAAAAGATCTGTCCCCGTGTCCTCATTTTACTTAATCTTCTCGGCAATCATACCAGATCGATAAGCATCGAGCAATCGCTCCATGTCAGCGATGCGCTCGCGGATATGCTTGCCGGCGTCCGTGTCGCCGACCGTCAGGCGCTGCGTGTACTGCTCGACCATGACACGATCGGAGTGAATGTCCGTGCCGCGGCGGATGGCATCCTCGGTCGACGTGAAGGGCTCGTGGGCGACGAGGCGAAGGCCCCAGGAGTTGAAGATGAGCGTGTAGCCTGCAATACCTGTCTCCCCCTGATAGGCCTTGGAAAAGCCGCCGTCGATGATAAGGACCTTGCCGTTGCATTTCATGGGCTTTTCGCCCTTCTTGACCGGCACGTGCCCGTTGATGATGTGGCAGTGACCGCCCTCAAGACCAAACTCCTTCAGGATCTTATCGATGACCTCCTCGTTGTCGAGAAGCGAGTAATATGGATTCTTATGCTCGACATGCGTCTCCTTCTCGGCGATAAAATACCGCTCGAACGTGGTCATCTTGTCCTTGCCGAAGAGAGGCGAATCCCTGTCGCACCAGATCCACCAGAGGATGTCGCGTCCCTGCTCACGGTGCACCGGATTGGTCGAGAAGAAGGCGCGGCGGATAAAGGTATCCAGACGGTCATAGAGAGCCTTGCCGCGGAAGAAGCGGTCAAAGATTCTCACCTCCTTGAAGTCTCCATTTTCATCGAGCGGCATGCAGCCGTGATAGAGCAGGTTGCCGTTGTAGACCTTGTAGAGAGATCCGCTGTTCAGAAGGAAGTTCATGTGGGCCTGGAGGCGCTTGCATCCTGTAAATGCGCTCTTCAGCCTCTCCATGACGGCCTCCTCCTCCTCGCTCAGGCGGTTGGGATCCGCCGGGTCCACCGTCGGAAAATTTGTGTCGAGAAGCTGATATGTCTTGCCGTCCTCGGTAAATGTGCCATGTTCGTAGTCGATCATCTCCATGACGCAGCGGTCCTCCATGTGGAATTCCGGCCTCTTATGGGCCAGCTGCCCCTGGAGCTTGAACTGAATGATGGAAATAGCCTTGTGGATGCGGATGTCGAGTCCCGTCTCCTCGGCCGAATAGCCGCTGCTGCCTTTGAGCTTGAAGACTGTGCACGGATCATCTCCATAGGTCTTCAGGGCAAATGTCGCCAGAGGCAGGAGATTGATGCCGTAGTCGTCTTCGAGCGTGCCCAGGTTGCCGTAGCGGGCGCAGACGCGGACGACGTTGGCGATGCAGCAGGGCTGGCCGACAGCCGCCCCCATCCAGACAATGTCGTGGTTGCCCCACTGGATGTCAAGACTGTGATGCTCCATGAGCTTGTCCATGATGTCCGCCGCTCCGTCTCCTCTGTCGTAGATGTCCCCGAGGATGTGCAGGTGATCGACCGTGAGCCGGGGAATAAGCTCCGAGAGAGCTGTGATGAATTCGTCCGCGCGCCTGATGCGGATAATCGTGTTGATGATCTCCTCGTAGTAAGCTTCCTTGTCCTCGACATCGTCGCGCTCCGTGATGAGTTCCTCGATGACGTAGGCAAAATCAGGCGGGAGCATCTTTCGCACCTTTGCCCGCGTGTACTTGCTGGCCGTGTAGCGGCAGACCGCAATGAGGCGGTAGAGCATGACCTTGTACCAGTCGTTCATCTGCTCCTCAGTCCTGGTCTTCCTGACGAGGGCGATCTTTTCCTGCGGGTAGTAAATGAGCGTCGACAGCTCGCGTATGTCCTCCTGGGACAGGGTCCGCCCATAGACTTCTGTCACCTTCTTGCGCACGGCGCCCGATCCGTTTTTGAGCACATGCTGAAAGGCCTCGTACTCGCCGTGGATGTCGGTGATAAAATGCTCTGTCCCCTTAGGCAGGTTCATGATCGAGGACAAATTGATGACCTCTGTGGAGGCCTTGGCGATGGTTGGGTAGAGCTCCGACAGGCGCTCCAGGTACTTTCTCTCCAGTTCTTCCATATCCATATCCCTCTTTTTTTGCAGCCGGTCAGCCAAGCTTCCCGGCATCTTTGTTATGGGGTCCGTTTCCTCCCCTGAATTCGCGGATCAAAAGAATGAGGACAATCACAACGACGACAAGTCCGCAGATCCACTGCACGTGGTTGGGTGTCGTGATCGCATTTCTTATCATAAGGACGATCGCCGTCACGTCGATGAGAAGGGTCAGGACAAAGCTGAAGAGGTTCCAGCCGTCCTCATTTTTCCGCTCAGTTTTCTCCGTGCGCCTTTGGCCCCCGTAATCCTCCTCTTCCTGCGCCCTCTGCCTTCTCGTGTCATAGTCAACGGTGTGCTCGTGGATCGCATCGTCCCCGTCCTCAATCGGTATATCCCCTCCTTTGGAAAACGCATCTTCCTCTGCTTTTTCTCTCTCATCGGAACCTGTTTTCTCTTCTGTTTCCTCTTCAGTTTCCTCTTCTGAAAAAGCATTTTCCTCTTCTGTCGCAATGCCGCCTTCTTTTTCGTTGTTCCTGACTTCCTCGTCCGTAAGATGATTCTCTCCCTGATACGAGCCCTCGTTGTAGGCGTCCTCAGCTTCGGCCTCAGGGAAGAGCTGAAAGGCATCTGTCTCCTCGCGCGGCGACTCCAGAATATTTCTCGCTATCAAAATGGGGGAGCCAAGGTCGCTCGTGGCCTCATCCTCGGACTTGCCCCTGGCCATGTCGCCGTCGATATAGCCTTCGTAGTAGCGGATCTCTCTCATAACTTCCGTCGGAGACATCTCCTCTGAGAGTTTATTCGCGAGTTCCTGCAGAAATTCATGTTTGGTCATGGCTCATCTCTCGCTCCTTATTTTTGTCCATAGGCAACAATTCAGGGGGACATCTTCTCTTTGAGAAAATCACACCCTGAACAGATACGTCAAGATGACGAATTCCGGGCTTTTTGATCGCCCGTCTTTAGGAAAAGTATACCACACTCAAGGCAAAAAGAAAAAGCAGACTGAACATATCAGTCTGCTTTTTTCCGTGTGAGACAAGATTCGAACTCGCGACCTTCTGATCCGTAGTCAGACGCTCTATCCAGCTGAGCTACTCACACACTTTATGAAGTTCTGCTGTTTTGTTTCCTCAACAGCAAGTAATATGATAACTCACTGTTTCAAATCTGTCAACAAGAAATTTACAAATTTCTCACAAATGTCATTTGCAAATTTAAGTTCCACCCCCGCGCGGAATCGCCCGGGGAGCGAGGAACCCCAGCGACTGCCCTGAAATTCTTGATGAAAGGTTTTTTGCTCCGTTTCCGAGTGCCCCGTGAACAAATATTTTAAAACCCCGCCAGGCAAGCCCAGCAGGGTTTCAGGTTAAGTTTTTATTATTTCAAATGAGATCAGTCCTGGAAAAGCGGTGTGGAATAATATCTGTCGCCCGAATCCGGGAGAACGGCCACAATGGTCTTGCCCTCGTACTCAGGCTTCTGAGCCAACTTAATCGCACCCTTGAAGGCAGCGCCGGAGGAAATGCCGATCAGAACGCCTTCTTTGTGGGCGATGAGCTTGGCTGTTTCAAAAGCTTCCTCGTTGCCGATTGTCACGACGCCCTTGTAGAGCTTTGTGTCAAGAACAGTTGGAACGAAACCTGCGCCGATACCCTGAATCTTATGTGGACCTCCGTGGCCCTCGGAGAGGACAGGGGAAGTCTCCGGCTCAAGAGCCCAGACATCGATATCAGGATTCTGCTCCTTTAAGTACTTGCCGGTACCTGTGAGTGTTCCGCCCGTGCCTACGCCTGCGATATAAGCGTCAACCTGGCCGTCCGTATCTCTCCAGATCTCCGGTCCTGTAGTCTTGTAGTGCGCCTGTGGGTTGGCGGGATTGTCAAACTGAGCCGGAACAAAGCTATTCGGAGTTGTCTCATGAAGTTCATTGGCCTTGGCGATTGCTCCTTTCATTCCCTTGGATCCGTCAGTCAGAACAATCTCAGCGCCATAAGCCTTGAGGATATTTCTGCGCTCAACAGACATCGTCTCAGGCATAGTCAGGATGATCTTGTATCCCTTGGCCGCTGCAATGGAAGCGAGGCCGATTCCTGTATTTCCGGAAGTCGGCTCGATAATCGTGGATCCCGGTTTCAGCTTGCCTTCCTTCTCAGCAACCTCGATCATCTCCTTGGCAATTCTGTCCTTGACAGAACCAGCCGGATTAAAATACTCGAGCTTGGCGAGAATCCTCGCCTTCAGTCCCAGCTCCTTCTCAATATTCTTAAACTCAACCAGCGGTGTATTGCCAATTAGTTCCGTTGCGCTAGTGTAGATCTGTCCCATGATGATTTTTCCTCCTCAATAAAAATAATGTTGAAAATGCATTTTTCCTGTCTCAGAAAGATGAAGCAGGCAATCCATTCATGCCCCGTAAAATGTCTGTAACCCGCTTTGCGGAAAATGGATCTTCATATCTCCTACATTTCCTAGTTGATATATATGAATAGTATCATTTTCCTTCGGCTTTGTCAATATAAATCTGATCTATTTAGTATGTTTTTTAAAACAGGGTTACAGTTCACGGGTCAGCCAGAACTGTCCCGAAAAAGCACTTCCTTCGCGGCCACCCCTCAAAGGTCCACTCCGGAAGTGCTTTTTCGAGGCAGCAACTGGCTGACGAGTGAACAGTAACAAAACAGGACCATAGGTGCCACCTTTAGATCACGTAGTCGAACGTCGCCATCTGCTGGTTGACCAGATCCTCCAGTGTGACGCTGTCGACATAATCGTTGATCACCCGGTTGAGCCCCTTCCAGAAAGGAAGCGTCGGGCATTCATCGGCGCGGGGACAATTCACAGCGAGATCCCCTTCAAGACAAGTCGTCGGAACCAGTGGGCCTTCCACGACCCTGAGGATTTCACCGCACGTGTAGTCTGCCGGTTTTCTGGATAGACGGTAACCACCATTTGAGCCCCTGAGAGACGTCACAAAGCCCGCTTTGGACAGAGGCGATATGATCTGCTCCATATACTTGAGCGTAATTTCCTGCCTCGCTGCAATATCCTTCAGAGGCACCAGCTGGCCCGAATTGTGCATAGCGAGGTCCACCATGATGCGAAGGGCATATCTTCCTTTCGTTGATACTTTCATAAACCTGCGTTCTCCTTTTCATTCCTACTAATATACTATGTTTTCTATACTCCCATAATACCGCAGGGAAACTAGGAATGCAACCATTTCTTGGACTTCTTCCCCAGCGAAGTCGCATTTCTGGACAGTCGCTGGGGTTCCTCGCTCTCCGGCCGGTCTCCTCAACCCCAGCGAAGCCGCATTTCCGGCCACTCGCTGGGGTTCC
>OMTP01000183.1 GCA_900313955.1 uncultured Lachnospiraceae bacterium
GCGCTCCGGAAGAAGGCCTTTGTGCTCCGCGCCGGGGTGCCCCGTGAACTGTAACTGCCGATGTTGCATATGAACATGAAGAGGATAGATCATGAAAGAAAAGCATTTTGATATCAATGAAAATGGTGCCTCGGTCCGCTGCCGCATCATGACGGAGGGGGACAGCCGCACTTTTGATAAGGTCGTCATCGCGACGCACGGCTACGGCAGCAATAAGGACGTGGCAAATATCACGCGCTTTGCGGAGAAGTACCTGGCCAAAAACAAGGACGCCGCGGTCATCGCCTTCGACTGGCCCTGCCACGGCATGGACGGCCGCAAGAAGCTGGAGCTTACGGACTGCATGGACTATATGACGCTGGTTGTCAATTACGCCAGGGATACGCTCAAGGCGAAGGAAATCTTCAATTACTCCGTCAGCTTCGGCGGCTACCTGACCCTCAAGTATATCGTCGAGATCGGCAATCCATTTGAGAAAACAGCCCTGCGCGCGCCGGGCATACACATGCATGACCTCATGCTGAAAAATGTCAAAGACACGGATCTCGACAAGCTCGCCAAGGGTAAGGACGTTCAGATCGGTTTCGAGAGGAAAATGAAGGTCGACCAGACCCTCTTCGCTGACCTCGCCAAAAGCGATGTCAGCAAATACGAGTACTTCGACTACGCTGACAGCATGATCGTCATCCATGGCACCAAAGACGAGATGGTTCCCATCAAAGATTCCGAAGAGTTCTGTGAGAACAACGTCATCGAATTCGTCCCCGTCGAAGGAGCCGACCACCCCTTCCGCAACCCCAAACTCATGGACACAGCCATTCACACCGTGGTTGAGTTCTTTGCTTAAAACGTACCTGTTGAATTTGCAAAAGTCAGGGCAGAGCTCCAGGCAAGGGGCACCAGATCTTCAAAACGGGCACTGAAACGCATTTCCGGACGAGAGAACCGCTATATGAGTGACGTCAACCATACGCTCTCAAGGGCACTCGTGCGCCAATATGGGAAAGATACCCTTTTTGTAATCGAGGATCTCAAAGGAGTCAGTTTTGATGACCGGAATCACCGTTACGAAAATTCAGAGCAATTTCTCGAGCGCTTCGATGTCACTCATCTCAGTTGCCCAGCTGGTGGCGAAGCGGACGATAGTGTGATCCGGATCCGGCTCTTCCGCTCTTTGCGGAGAGAAAAGTTTCTTATCGTGTATGCTTCTGTTCATGACCTGGCTGCCGGTCGAGACGCCTGAGAGCCCCGCCGTCGTGCCAAATTGGCCTGTAAAACAAGTGCCCCCAGAATGGGGATCATGAAGCCCCTTTTGGTCCCCGCATGGCTTAGCTTCTCAGAGGGAGCAGCTCCCGCATTTGCCGTTGATATATTCATTGACATCTTCCCGGATCTTTTTCATCTTCTCCTTCGTATCCGGATTCTCACTCTCAAAGGCCAGCAGCTGATCGAGATACCCTTGCTCCCTGACGATGCGGAAGCTCTCTGGGTAGACCAGGCCGTAGACGAAGGAGATCTTGTTGATGTAGGCGTCCATGTAGGTGGACGACGTCTTGCGATTGACTGTCCTGTGCTGCAGGATGTCCGCATAGGCCGGTTCTGAGATTGTGCCCCAGCGAAGCTCCTCGAGTGTGCAGTCGTAGATATCATCAAAAGGCGTCACGCAGATAACCTTGAGGATGTCCACCTTGTCGGCGTCACGGATGAGGTCACAGAAAAATCTCTCGCGGTCGCTGAGACCCTCCGGCAGCTCAAAGACATTGTGGAGGCGGATGGCCTTCTCAATGAGAGCATCCTCTGAGCAATCGTTCGTCATGGTCCTGATGAGACCGCCATGAAAGAGAATATCTGCCCCATAGGCCGCATGATTGACAGATTTAGCATCATAGAAGGTGTGGTAATTTTTCAGCTGCTCGAAACGGCCGATGTCATGCATCATTCCCAAAAACCAGCCGATATCCTGATCCTCCTCGGCGACGTCTTCACTGTTTGAGATTCTGTCCGCATCCTCCGCGACGCGGTAGGTGTGGTCGATCTTGAGCGCCACTTTGGGATCATGGCTGTCGTAGCGGTCTGTATAGGTCCTGAATTCTTCTCTCACGTGATCTCGATCAATTCTCATGACTTTTCAGCATTTCCTCCACAGGATATAAGTCTGTCGGGACCGCATCTTCCATGGTCCACCTGCATTTTTCCATATCCACCCGGCCGTCTCTCGTGAAAGGGACTCCTTCCTGGACGAGCATGGCCTGCCGAAGAGATGCCATTTCCCCTCCGGCTATGGTGCCGTCGTCGCGGACCACCCGCTGCCAGGGGCAGTCGTCGGGGCACTTGCGCATGGCCCAGCCGACGACGCGGGCACCGCGCGGCCGCCCCAGCATTTTCGCGATCTGACCGTAGGAGACAACCTTTCCCTCAGGGATGCAGCGCACAA
Source organism: uncultured Lachnospiraceae bacterium (assembly GCA_900313955.1). Classification (GTDB taxonomy): domain Bacteria; phylum Bacillota; class Clostridia; order Lachnospirales; family Lachnospiraceae; genus Chordicoccus. The sequence goes on from OMTP01000183.1 coordinate 2,435, forward strand.
TGGCATAGACCTGGTCGAAGAAACCATTTTCCATATCAGTTCTGCTCCTTGTACTCGTACTCAACATATTCGATGAAATTCCTGGTGGCCGGGGACGCCTCTCGCATCGCGGGAACTGCTATGCCCAGAGTGATTTTCTGGGGCGGCATCATGGCTGGTTCCTCGCGTAGAGTGATACTATGTTGTACAGATTATAGCATGGCGGACGAGATAGGCTCAAGGCATTCGCCGTAAGAAATACTTTGACCGTCAGTTCAAATAGGCTTATCATAATGACAAAGATGTTCACAGATGGTTTTCAAATCTTGCAGAGGTACAGCCTATGAATCTGATTTACAAAGTATTCCGCCAGGATCCAGAGACGCGGGAGGGCATGATCGCGGCGACGTCGGGGCTCGGGATTGTCGTCAATCTCCTGATCGCGCTCCTGAAGATTGTCGCAGGACTCATGGCGGCCTCGGTCGCTATTGTCTCCGAAGGCGTCAATAATGCTGTGGACGCCCTGACGTCTGTACTCACCCTCGTGGGTACAAAGCTGGCCGGCAGGCACCCCGACGAGAAGCATCCCTTCGGGTATGGAAGAGTCGAGTATCTGACCAGCCTCGTCATTTCCATCCTGATCACGGTGACGGGCGTGCAGGTGCTGACGGAATCGATCCATCAGATCCGAAACCCGGAGGAGCTGAAGATCTCCTACATTTCCATGATCATTGTCGCCGTGGCAGCGGTGGTCAAGTTCTTTCTCGGCATGTACACGATCAAAATGGGCAAAAAAGCGGACTCCAAGGCTCTGGAGGCGGTCGGCATGGAGGGACGCAATGACTCCTTCGTGTCCGTGCTGACCCTGATCTCGTCCGGCATTTTCCTTATGTCCGGCGTCTCCATCGACGCCTGGGTCGGGGTAGCCGTGGCAGCGCTCATTTTAAAAACCGGAATTGAAGTCCTGCGCGACACGGTCTCGGAGATTCTGGGGCGGCCGGGGCAGAAGGAACTGGCCGACGAGCTCTACCGGCTCATCCGCGGGGCGGACGGCGTTCTCGGAGCGGCGGACATGATGCTGCACAACTATGGACCGGACCGCTGGTCGGGGTCGGTCAACGTGGAGATCGACCACAAGAGGAACGTAGGGGATGTCTATCGAAATCTGCACAGGTTGCAGCTATACATCTGTCACCGCTACCACACAGTTATGGTCTTCGGTATCTACGCTGTCGACAGCGACAGTCCCGACGGCAAGGCGATGCGGACCGAAGTCGGCCGCTTCGTTCAGGATCACGACCGCGTCCTTGGCTTTCATGCACTCTATTACGATCGCGAAGAAAATGCCCTCTATGTCGATCTTGTCGTCGACTACGATCTTCGCGACTGGAAGGCCCTCAGGAACGAATTTACAGCTTTTGCCGCCGGAAAATGGCCGGGCACACATGTTGAGCTGGTCATAGAGACGGAGTATGTATAAGGGGTGCCCACTGGACATTTTCGAAATAATTACGAATAGGTTAATGATTCGTAACTGTTCAGGACGGGCTCTTTGCGGAGAGAAAAACATGTCCTCAGCGGCGAATTGTCCTTGCGAGCGAACCTTCGTCATCGATCAGGCCTTCTTTTGAGCCGAGGAGGACATGTTTTTCTCGAAGCAAAAGTGCCCTCCTGAACAGTTACAATGATTCATAACTACTCCGAGCAGTTAAAGGCACCTGATTGCATTGAATCCATATAGGACGAATAGAATACATGATATACAAAGTATGGCACAAAAAATACGGTATGCCTGTGCGGCAGGAGCCGGTTGCAGTCGATGACGCGGGAAGAAAGGCGGCGGTTCTGATCCCTCTGGTGACGATGGAGGATGGTCAGACAGGCATCTTATATGAGGTGAGAAGCAGGAAGATCATCCAGGGCGGGGAGATCAGTTTTCCCGGGGGCGGAATCGAGGTCGGAGAGGGCGCCATGGAGACGGCTGTCCGGGAAACATGCGAGGAGCTTCTTCTCGACGCCAGTCAGGTGCATGCGATCATGCCTCTCAATGAGGCCAAAGGTCCGGCGGGGCGCACGGTCACTTCGGTTCTTGGAACCATTGAAGGGTATGAGGGAACTTTCAGCAGCGACGAGGTGGAGCGTATCTTCGTCCTGCCCGTCTCCTGGTTCCTCAGCCACAGTCCTGTGGTCTCGCATGCGAAAGCTGTCCCTGACCTTCCGGATGATTTTCCTTTTGAACTCATTCCGGGAGGAAGAAATTACGATTTTCAGAGCGCGGTCAAGGACTACTATTTCTACACGACACCCGAGGGTGTCATCTGGGGACTCACAGCTAAGCTGACATGGTATTTTCTGCAGGATTTTGGGAAATTCCTGTGATCGACGAAATGCAACTAAAAAGGAAGATATATGAGCAATAAGGTTAAGACACTTACAAAGAACGCACACGCACTGGGTATTTTCTTCGTTATCCTGGATTCACTGGCATTTTCTTTGATGTCGGTGAGCGTTCGGATGGCGGGGGATCTGCCGACGTTTCAGAAGGCATTTTTCAGAAATGCGATCGCTGCGGTCATCGCGCTTGTCTCTTTGTCCAGAACGCAAGAGGGCTTTCACGTAAAGAAGGGAAGCTGGCCGCTCCTCTTCGCGAGGGCTGCGTTCGGAACGACAGGGCTTGTGCTCAACTTCTGGGCCATCGACCACATAGCGCTCGCGGACGCCAACATCCTCAATAAGATGTCGCCCTTTTTCGCCATGATTGCGTCAATCGTCCTTCTGGCGGAGGTACCCAATTCTTTTGAGTGGGTTACCCTGGTCATCGGCTTTTGTGGCGCGGCCTTCATCGTGAAGCCGACGGCGGGGATCGCGTCGCTGCCGGCGCTTCTGGCCCTTGTTGGCGGCATGGGCGCCGGCATCGCCTACTCCTGTGTGAGGAAGCTGGGCAATAAAGGCGAGCGCGGGCCTGTCATCGTCGCCTTCTTCTCAGTCTTCAGCTGCCTGGTCTGTCTGCCGTCCATGGTCATAAACTTCGTGCCGATGACGCCGCGCCAGTGGTTCTTCCTCATTATGGCGGGCGTCTGCGGGGCAGCAGGTCAGTTCACTGTGACACGTGCTTACCAGCTGGCGCCGGCCAAGGAGATCTCCGTCTTCGACTACTCCCAGGTCATGTTCGCCTCCATCTGGGGCTTCATGTTCTTCGGCGAGATCCCCGACCGCTGGTCCGTCCTCGGCTATATCATCATCATCACGACCGCCGTCGTCAAGTGGTACTACAACGTCTTCGTGCAGGACAAAAAGAAAAAAGTCAGAACAAGCGCCGCCGGCACCAGGAGCCACGGCGCAGCGTAAGGCTAATCGCAACCCCGGCGAGGATCCGTCATCGGGACTTTTAGGTGCCTGTCACAGGACAATTTAGAAGATTCTTAATTGTCTGGTGACAGGCACTTTTCGGTGAGGCGGTAGACGGTGTCGCAGACGTCCCCAATGTATTTGCGGTCGTGGGAGACGCTGATGATGGCTCCCGGGAAGTTGCGCAGCATTTGCCGGATGACTGGGAGGGAGAGGGGCGAGAAGTTGCGGGTCGGCTCGTCGAGGATAAGGACATTGGCGTCCGAGAGACTCATTTTTAAGAGGAAGACTTTGGCGCGCTGGCCGCCCGAGAGCTCGCCCATGGGGTGGTCCATCTCGTCGAAGGTGAACTTGAGGGATCCCAGGTAGGTGCGAATGCGCGTCTCCATGTCCTTGTCGCCGGAGATGTTGAGGAAGTCGACCGGCGTCTTTGTGGGGTCGAGGAGGTCGCTGTAATTCTGGGGCATGTACTCGGCGCAGATGTCGTCGCGGGCCAGCAGCTGTTTTGCGATTTGTCTGAGAAGGGTCGTCTTGCCCGCCCCGTTTGTCCCGACGATGCAGACCTTCTCCGGTCCTCTGACCCTGAGGAAAATGTCCCTCGCCAGGACTTTTTCTCCATCCGGGGAAATGAGCTCGTCCTCCCTGAATTCGAGTACGGTCTTGCCGGCCGGGATCGCTGACTTCTCCCCGCCCAGTTTGAAGAAAATAGCCTCTTCCATCTCGGGCATTTCCGTCATGCTTTCGTCCTCGCGGGCGAAGCGGCGGCCCATGGACTTGACCGAGTGCATTTTGTCCTTGAGATTTTTGGCCGCGGCGGGGTTCTGCCGCGTCGCCGTGCCCAGGGCATGGTCGACGCTGTTTAAAACTCTCTTATACTTGGCTTAACAGTGATAAGGAACTAATTTACTTATCAACTGTTAGCTGACGGTT
>OMTP01000220.1 GCA_900313955.1 uncultured Lachnospiraceae bacterium
AATCCAGAGACACGCAAGATGATCATTCTAAAGACGTTTGATGTGGTCTACAACAACCTATAACGACATTTCCCTCATATGTATCTCCCTGATACATAACCGGCACATTGGGATCTCTGTATTCATGATTATAGTCTGCGATAAAAACATGGGGTCCTATTAAAACGTTCTTACCAATTTCTACATCTTTAAGACAGCCAATCCTGGAAAACATTCCAACGCCTGTATTGTCACCAATTGAAAGATGCGAACTATGATTATGACAAAATATAAGGCAATATGGCATAATGCTTACGCCATTGCCCAAAAACATCTGTTTTCCATTTACAATTTTTGAATGCCTCCCTATGTAGATAACCTCTCCATGATGTTTAATCCCATACTTAAGGCACCACATAGGTGAAAGAACTTTCTTTGCTTCTTTTTTAATATCCATTCATTATCTCCCTCAAAAAGCTTACGGACATCTCAATCTTTACCAGGCGCCCTCATATACAGATTGTTACAACTGACTTGAATCTCGCCCTCGATTCACCAATAGGCGCCCTTTTCAACCTTATCCAGGTTCTCTGGTTTCTCAGAGTCCATAGGGCGGATCCAGTATGGATTGATAAATCCTCTGTACTCCGGCTGGTCATTGAGCCAACGGTTACCATAAATTCCAAAAAGCATCTGCACCCAGCTGGCCATATGAATGGCTATCTTTCCCTTGCGCTTGCAGTAAGCGGCCAACTCCATTCCGTAAGCTCCACATCCAATCAGAGCGACGTCAAAGTCAACCTGATCAATCTGCTCCTCCATAGAATGAAGTGCCGCAAACCAGTCGGAAAATCCCGTCGAAGGTCCGTTGCCCGCAATACTCTGCACAGCCTTGATGCAGATGAGCTCCTTAAACTCAGGCAGAACCAGTGGATCCTCAAAAAGAGTTTCCCGCCTCTCATACTGCTTCTTAATCGAGTCTGTAAAAGGATGAATGACCAAAACTTTTTTATTCTCAAGGGCACTCGTCCACGGATGTTTCCATAAGAAAGGAGCCAGATAGCCGTCAAGATTCACTGTCTTTTTGCAGCTGACAAGCCGATCCTCCACCATTTCTTCATCAACGATATAGGAGCCCAGAATGTCAATATCTTTCAGATCCTCCAGAAACAGCTTCACATATTTCTTCCACAGAACCGGAGATTCAGGGAAAAAACCTGCATTATTGACCAGCATCTTCAGGCACTCATCCGGGAAGATGTAATTCTTTTTTCCCGTCAGATAATCCCGGATTTGCGACGCCCGGCTGCCGCTGTTGATCTCAAGGTAAGAGCAGACATTCATGAATTCAATCGAGCCAAACTTTGCCACCATGAGTCCCTGCCCCTGATCAGCATCAAGAATCTGTTCCCTGACGTAATCATTGGCCTCCTGATCCTTCAGTTCACCGCGGCTCGTATCAAGCTGCTCCCTTGTTTTTCCATGGGAAATGATCTTTCTCATGGGCTTTAAGACAAATGCATCCGCTTTCACTTATGACCATTCTCCTTTCGAAGGCCAGTGCCTAAATCAAAATGCCTGAACCTCATCCAATGACAGACGCAATGCGCCGGACAACAGTATCCCACGAATACTCCTCAATATACCACTGCCTCTTATCCATCACATTTTCCTTAAAGGACGGATGAAGAAGAAGCTGTTCCATGAGCCCCGCCAGTTCATCGGAACTGTTGTGCTCAAGTAAGAGTCCCGTCTTTCCCTCTTCGATAAAATAAGGCATTTCATAGGCATCTCTTCCAATACATGGCAGCCCAAACGTCAGGGCCTCTGGAAAAACAAGCCCATAAGCCTCAAAAAGGGAAGGCAAGACAAAATAGTCGCACGCATTGAAATAAGGAAGGAGCTGATCATAAGAAAGGTCTCCCAGACAATGAACGCCTGCTTCGTCAATCTCCAAATGTTCAGGTCCAGCGATATAGAGCTCTGTATCAGGATACTTTTCATGGAGTTTTATAAAAGAGCGCACAACGAGATCACCATTTTTTCTAATAAAGTCCCTGCCAACGAAAAGGAACTTATTGCCCTCTTTCTCTCCATCGACAATCCGAGAGGAATCTATATTCGCTCCCCCACCCACATGGTGAACCTTGTCTTTGTACTTCCTGCTCAGAAAATCAGCAAGCCATTGACTCATCGTGAAGATGCCGTCACAGCCCTCATAATACGATTTCTGGCTCATACTTCTCTTCCTGAGCGTCCGGGTAGAATTATCCTTAAACCCGCTCACTTCAAAAATCCGAGGAGACTTCTTCTGCATTTGATACAGATAAAGAGCGGATAGATCCTGATAGATAAAATGCCTCTCTCCGATCGAGCAGTCTGGGCACTCCGTAAAAGAAAAAACTGTCGCAGAATCCGGCAGTTTCTTCTTCAGCACTCGGTTCATAAGAGAGATTTCGCCCAATTCCATATCATTGTATCCCAGAATACGCTCCGCCTTCCGAACGGCAGCCAATGGCTTCAGAACAGGAATATTGACAAAATCAGTCGCCACCTCAATGACATGATAGTACTCCTGCAGATGCTGAAACATCTGGTAATTCGTCCCCGACCAGGAATTCTGTTTATCTATTTTCTCCTGATTTCCCCAGCTCACAGCAAAATATAAATCTTCCATGTTTCCTACTAATACCTAAATCCACTTATTTCTTTGCGTGTGTGACCTTTACCTCATAAATATAGGAATCCGCGAGCAATGTAACAAAAGCGATCATCATCACTCTGGGAGGATCCATAAAGCTCAGATTGATGAGTGAAATAGCCATATAAATGAGAATATTTTTAATAATCTCACGATAGATGAGGTAGGGATCATTATCCTGAACAGAATATCGGGTTACTTTATACCAAATGGTAATAAAAAAGGCGATCATCCATATTGCTCCAATCATTCCGAACTCATTTAAAGTACCAATGATACCTACATCATCGCGGTAGAAAGTTCCTCTCTTCCCATCACCGCTTGCAAGATCCCAGTTGGGATATGCCTTATCTCCACTGATGAAGCCCATTCCCCACCATGGGCTGCCAACGAACTGCTTCCAGTAGAAATCAATCGTGTAAATTCTGTGCCGAACGCCTATATCTGAGTTCACGAGATCATTGACAGACGTCGTAATCAGTGTTACTCCCTGACTGATCAGATAAATCACACTGAAAATCAATCCAAGAACCGACAAGAATCGCACAACTCCATTTGTCCTTTTACCAAAGGCCGCATTGATACAGATAATAACAAAGATATAGGCAATGATCGTTCTCGTCTTACTGACAAGCAGCAGATTGATGACGCCAAGAATAATGTTCACGATATCAATTCTGGAAACCTGTCGCTGAATTGCACGCGTCATCGAAATAATCATTCCCAGGACAATCACTGTCGCACCAATCGTAAATCGAATGGTACCGTTACGAAAGTTTCCGCTGTCCGTATCATTAAGGTTAATGATGTTCTTATGCAGATACGTATACGCATAGTAGAGAAACAAGCTGATGATGGATGTCGCAATAGAGAACTTAACCAGATAATCTGCAAGTGTCTTCACACTGACCCTGTCATTCCTGTCGATAATAAAAGCCATATAGACGATAAAGGTCGCTGTATAATAAATAAAATCCTTGAAGCTCGCCATCAGGGGCTGTCCGTAGCGGATCCTGGACATGATAAACTCAATCAAGGAAAGAATGACAAGTAGGAACAGAATCACCGTATATGTCCCGTGCACATACAGGATCGACGTTTTCTTAATGTCGACAGCCACAACATAGACCAGGCTGAAGAAGAGGAGACAAATCATGGAAAAATCCACTGTATAGAATTGATCCGCCCCCGGAACAAGAACATAAAACCCAAAGAAGCTGGTCGTCGCCAGGATGATCCAGAAAAGAAAAATTTCTATACCTTTTCGATTAAGAAGTCTGCTCACATTGATATTAAATGACATTGCGCTCTTTCCCTACCATCTGTCTTTTCAATAGTTTCTTCCTGCCAGCCACAGATGCTTATATTCATCCGCAATGAACTGCCAGCTGTAAGCATCAATAATTCTCTGCTTTGCTTTTCTGCCAAGTTCAGCCTGCTCCGCTTCACTCAGCTGATCCACCTGATCAATAAGTCTGGCCAGATTTCCGGCTTTCTTATTCCAGTACAGCGCTGCATCCTGCCCAACCTCCTGGTTAAAACCGACATCCAGAAGAAGATTGACATTCGTAGATCCTAATGCCTCTAAAAGGCTTGGATTTGTCCCCCCAACAGAGTGACCGTGAAAATAGGCATATGCGTTCTCACGAATTTTTTTCAAAAGCTCCTGATCATAGACCGTTCCCACAAACTTGATGCGTGGATCTCCACTGAAGTTCAGCTTTCTGTCGAGCTCACCCAAAAAAGCATCGTCCCTAGTCGTGATGACTGCAAAATCCCTCTTCGTTGTGCTCCTCATAAACTCCCGGATCATGGTCTCAAAATTATTCTCCGGGACAAAGCGGCCACAGCACATATAATATTCTCGGCTCCGCAAGTCGTGTTCTTTCAGCCAGTCGACGTATTTTTTGCTGTCGTCACTGAGACGGCTGGGTTTCACGTCCGCCCCATAGGCGATATATGTTGTTTTGGGATTATATTTTTCATATTCGCCATGAATATATTTTTCAATATTGATGGAATCACATACGAGCAGATCGGCGTGCTTCACCATTCCTTCTTCCGACTTCTTCCAGTACATACGCACAGGTCTGGACCACTTGCCGCGCATCCACTCGTGACCATCGGGATTGACATACACAGTGCCGCCCAGGCTGTGTATTGTGTCAACATATCTCCCAATAAAAGGTCCGATTCTGCAGGCAAGAATGTAGACAATCGGATGATGGACGTTCCTGCTTCGAATATCTCGAATGGCAAGCTTCAGAGCCTTCAGGTCATAGTAAATCGCCTGAGCTGCTCCAAGCTTCTCAGGAACTCTGATCTTAAAACATATGGCATTGTGATAGCGGAAACGGTTTTTCCCAAGGTACTCTGCTCCAACAAGCTTCGTCTCATCCATAAAGCCTTTTCCGTTGGCCTTACAGGCGACATGGTATTTGATCTCAGCTTCCGCCTGATGGTACTCTGTCAGCTTATCGACAAATGTCTCATAACCGCCATAATTGCCCAGTCCCTTGGACCCTATAATATACACATGTTGACTCACTTTTTCTTTTCTCCCCGCCAGCAAACGCAAACTCCTGCATCACTCGTCAGAAAAACGTCTTTCCGGTCTCTCCACGCATTCCTGCCGCGAATGCGCGGGCCCAGATCCGAAACGAATACTCTCCCTTTATGCATCTCCATAGGAACTGCAAGGTAGCATAAACAAAAGGCTGCACCCTCTCTGCGCCCTGATATTGTTTTCGAATAAGCAGATACTTATTTCTCAGCAGATAGTACTGACTGAGCTCTGACTTCTGATTTGCACTTGCACTCACCTTGTGGAAGATGATTCCTCTCGGAGTATAGGCCATCGCCACCCCTACTCTTCTGAGCCGGATACAGTAGTCTGTATCCTCTTCATATAGAAAATACTCCTCGTCGAGGAGTCCCACTTTCTCCAGAACATCCACCGGTAGGCACATGCAGCACCCGCTGATAAATGTCACTCTTCTTGTGCGGAAATCTTCTGTCCCGTCTTTTTCACCAAAATGAAAATGTTCCGTGCGGCCGTTCTTCAAATTGTAAGCACCGCCTGCATACCAGACCGACTCCCGGTCCTTTTCATAGAAAATGCGGCATGTCGATACCCTGTTTCTGTCTCTTCCGCAGGCTTTCACAAGCTCATGCAGAAAGTCCGGTTCAACAATTGTGTCATTGTTGAGGAGTACAACGAAAGATGCTCCCTCCTGCATAGCATAGCGGATACCAACATTGTTTCCTGCCGCAAACCCCTCGTTGGTATCCGCCTGAAGAAAGATGTATCTCTTTTGATTTTCTCTTTTTAAGATCTCACAGGAATCATCCGTGCTCCCGTTGTCAACCACAACGATTCGAAAAGCCGGTTCCTCGACTGCCATGAGCGACTCGACACATGCGAGTGTATCCTGAGCGCCATTATAATTCACCAAGATGATATAAACCATACAGACGTCCTTTCCCACTCAAAAGGGCTCAGTTGTAACATTCCTCAACGATCTTCTCTGCAAGCACATTCCAGTCAAGTTTTGTCCTGACAAGCTCGTAGCCGCGCTCACCAATTTCTCTCAATTGGTCTTTCTTGTCGATCGCTCTCTCCATGGCCAGAGCCAGACTGTCTGCATTCGCCTTCTCTGCGACAAAACCAGTCTCTCCCTCCTTCACAAACTGTGTGAAGGCCGGAAGATTCGTCGCCACAACCGGCTTCTTATAGCCATACGCGAGCTGAATGACGCCACTCTGATAGACATCCGTATAAGGAAGAACACAGACATCTGCTGCCGAGTAATAATATTTAACATCCTCATCCGGAATGTAGCGAATGTCCGTCCTCAAATCGCCGTGAAAATCATTTTCATCGATGAGGGACTGGCATTCTGTGAAGTCCGCCTTCCACACGCTTCCGGCAACCACCAGATAGGCATCCTGGCGTGTCTGAAGCAGTTTCAGAAAAGCTTTGAGCAAATAATCCACGCCCTTGACTTTTTTGATCTGGCCAAAGAAGAGGAAGACCGTCTTGTCGGCCGGGATACCGAGCTTTTCTCTCGCCTCCTCGCGGCTCACAGGCTCCACATAGTCGAGCATATGGCCATGGGGAATCATCCTCACCTTATCCTGGTTCTCAGGGAAGAGTTCGCGGAAGCGGTCCACGTTGCCGGGAGCCTGCAGGATAATCCGATCCGCCAGCCCATACAGTTTTTTATGAAAATGCATGTCATAGAAGTGCTGATTGAAGGGCAGGATGTCATGCACAGTCGCCACATAGCGCACATGATATTTCTTTTTGTAGAGGGAAATGAAAAAGTAGTCCACGGGGGACAGAATATACCACTCGGTGTGAAGAATATCATAGCGGCCTGTGCTCAGGAGCTTTCCAATTCTGCGATACGAATCGACATAATTGAGAGCCTTCTCCACCTGGCCAATATCCTTCTCGTCGCTGTTAAAAAGGTTAAACCTTCTGCACTCGAGATTTTCTCTTTCTTTTTTCTGATCAATTGCCAGATTGACCTTCACTCCTGCATTTCTCAGCCCGTTGGCAAGCGGGAATGTATACTTATAATTTACTTTAGCAATCTGATCGACCAATAATACCCTCATACAAACCTCCAAACCTCGATCTGTGCTCTTCCCAGCGAATGAAAAATCGTAACTATTCAGGATGGCGTCCTTGCTTCGTGAAAAAAACGTCCTCCTCGGCTCATAAAGAAGGTCTGAGGAGTGACGAAGGTCCGTTCGGAAGGACAATTCGCCGCTAGGGACGTGTTTTTCACTCCGCTTAGAGCCCGTCCTGAACAGTTACTAAAAATCTTAATTTTCCTGTATACAATGAAGACTCGTGGTCATTATATCATTTGCCATAGAATATCTCAACATCGAACCTTTAATAAATCACATTCACCTATGACGTGACACCTGCCCAGGCCCGCAGGGATGAAGATGCAGGCGCCTTTTCTGAATCGCAGCGGCCGGTTGCTTCCATCTGTCTCAAGTCCCCCTTCTCCTTCCGTGCAGAGAAGCACCTGAAAGGAAGACGAGAGAACCGAGAAGGAAAATCCCTTTCTGACCCGGATCCTCTCTGTCTCAAAATACCTGCATCTGCAGAGCAGCTCGCGGGAACATCCATAATAGTAGTGAACGGCTCTGTGCCTCTGCTCCGTGTGACGAATCGGCTCCATGTTGAGAACCTTCACCGCCTTGTCGAAGTGGAGTTCTCTCTTCCTGCCGTTTTTATCAATGCGATTGTAATCGTAAAGTCTGTACGTAAGATTGGAGCTCTCCTGAATCTCGGCCAGTAAAATTCCGGCCCCGATCGCGTGCACTGTGCCGGCCTCGATCAGAAAGATGTCTCCCTTTCGAACAGGAACATAGTGCAGATCGTTGGACAGGCATCCCCTGTCGATGTTCTTCCTGAGCATTTTCTCATTTACCTTATGCTCAAAGCCCCAGACAAGTTTCGCATCCGGACTTGCCTCGAGGATATACCACATCTCCGTCTTGCCTTTTTGACCATTTTCATGGGTACGGGCATAGTCGTCATCCGGGTGAACCTGAACAGACAGATCCTTCGCTGCGTCGATCAGCTTAATGAGGATAGGAAATCCCCGATCCGGATCACACTTTGACCCCAGCCAATCCGGGTGTTCCTCCACAACTTCGCGAAGTGTCTGATCTCTATAGGGACCACTTGCCACATAGGAAGGTCCATCGGGATGCCCTGAGCACTCCCATGTTTCCGCCAGAGGGGAAATGGCAAGATCCTTGCCATACTCCTCCTTCAGCCGCTCCCCGCCCCACAGATAGTCCTTGCCTGAAGGACGAAGCAGAAGCGGCGCAAGAGTCTCATCTTTTGTCTCCATCACTCACCTGTCCACTCTTCTGAGGTGCTGTCCAGTCTGAATTTCGCCTTATCCTTCTTATCGATCTCCCCGATCTGCGTCTCAAAGACCGTCATCTCGGTATCCGCAAGGATGGTGTGCTTGCAGCCCGCTGCCATCGTGACGACATCGCCGGGCCGGACGATCTGCTCCATCCCATCGATAATGGTCTTTCCGGTTCCTGCAAGAATCGTCCAGCTCTCATCCCTGTATTCATGGCTGTGGTAGGACATGCGGCTGCCCGGTTTCAAAATGGCCTTTATCGCCAGATAGCCCTGTCCCGCATCCATCACGTGGTAGGTTCCCCAGGATTTCTCAGCGAACTTAATATCCGTACTTATCTTCTCTACATATGGCTTCATATAGCCGGACTGTTCTTTATCTGCGACCAGAATTCCATCCCCGGAAGCCGCAATGACCATATTTTTCGCGCCCATGACCAAAATGGGAATGCCCAGCTCGTTGACCACATTTGTATTTTCTGTCGTCTCGTCAAGCAGAGCTTTGCCTTTGACTCGGTCGGCCATGACCTCAGCCATCATGTTCCAGGTTCCGACGTCCTTCCACTCGCCCTTATAGCGCAGGACAGAAATACTGTCCTCTTTTTCAAGGACAGCATAGTCAAATGAGATCCTGGGACAGGACGCATACTGGGCATAGAGATCTCTGTAATCGGTGAATTCGATGAGCGAGTGTGCCTTCTTCAGGATGTACTTCATCTGAAAAGCAAAGACGCCGGCGTTCCAGAGGGCACCCTGATCCAGATATTTTTGAGCTGTCGCCCTGTCCGGTTTCTCCTTAAATTCCCGGACGCCGCTCACTTCTTCCTTGCCATCCGGGATGATATATCCGTACTTCTCGGATGGATAGGTAGGTTCAATGCCCATCAGAGTGACATTCGTCCTCTCCTCATTCACAAGCTCTTCCAGGCGCGCGACCGATGCAAAATAGCTGTCGTCAACATAAGGGTCAACAGGACAGACAATGACTGCCTCATCCTCACCGACGCCCTCCTCATAATGAAGATAAGAGGCCGCCAGGGCGATGGCCGGAAATGTATCCCTCCGCATAGGCTCCACACATACGGAGACATTGGCTCCCAGCTGATTATGGATCGCAGAGACCTGTGTCCTCGATGTTGCAATTGTCACTTTTGCGTCCTTGTCGACACTTGTGATCTGGTGATAGACCCTCTGCACCATGGACTCATATTTGCCCTTGCTGTTCTTAAAAAGCTTAATAAACTGCTTGGACCGTATATCGTTGGAGAGCGGCCAGAGACGCTTGCCGGACCCGCCAGAGAGAAGAATAATATTCATAATCAAATTCCTTTCCACAGGATACAGGGACAGATCTTTCGACCTCATCTGCTGTGAGGACAAAAGACCTGTCCCTGTGTCCTCAATTTCTACCTTTTCTGTAACTGTTCAGGAGGGCACTTTTGCTTCGAGAAAAACATGTCCTCCTCGGCTCAAAAGAAGGCCTGATCGATGACGAAGGTTCGCTCGCAAGGACAATTCGCCGCTGAGGACATGTTTTTCTCTCCGCAAAGAGCCCGTCCTGAACAGTTACCCTTTTCTTTGTTTTCTGCGCGCCACATCCCATATCTTCCAGATGAGCGCACCTATGATTGTTCCTGTCAGGTTTGTCACAACATCGTCGAGCTGTGCATATCCCATCCCGGTAAAATACTGGATGGTCTCAATAGACAGACTCATGAGTAATCCTATGAGACAGGTCAAAAAAAAACCCCGTTTCCATGCAAGCGGAATCATCATACCAAGAGGAACGAAGAGAACGATATTCATGATAAAATTAAAATGGAAGATCATAAGATCGCCCCAGGTCTCGAAGAGTTTAAAGGAGATCCCCGCTCTTGATCCCGCTTCTCTCGAAAAAATGGTGACGTAACAGACCAGCCCAACATAGCTGAAAAAAAGGACCAGGGCGATCCGCCTGCCTCTGTTCTTCTTCAGCACAGAAAAAATAATAGCCAGAATTCCGTCAATGACCAAAACCAAGAGAACCGCTATGAAAAACTTATTGAGATCCGGAACAACAGACCGTACCAACTCATCGATATTGATGTCCACTTTTACACCCGCCATATTCTGATCCGAAGCTGCCCGTTACAGGACATTATAGACCTCTCCAATATGTTTTCCAAAGGCTTCCATGGAAAATTCCTGTTCAAAGTAGTCATGCGCTGCGCTGATCTGATGATCGTAATATTCCTCATCCTCCAGTTTCTGCAGTGCAGCCAATAAATCCCCTTTTGTCTTGTCGATCACAATCGCGGACTGCTGATCTGTATAAGATTGATTTACATTGGATGCAGTGATAATGACAGGCTTTTTGAAAGCATAGGACTGCAGCATGACAAGCTGTCCGGAAGAAATATTGGGGTCGCTCAAGGGAATAACAGAGCAAAAGCAGTTGCTCATCTGCTTATAGTACTCCGGTACGGATACACCTTTATGCGTTGTGATATTCCCTTTTGTCTCATCTTCCACGCGATCGCTGAAAATGCGGACTTTATATTCTGTATCCTTCAGGCTATCCATCAGGAAATCAAAATCCCGGTTGCTGTTTCCCACAGATAAGATATACTTCTCCTTCTGCTCATTTTCATCATACTGATAATAGTGGGCAGAATCATCTGTTATGCCAAGCGGCACATAGATAAATTTCTCCCTGGCTTTGGGGAAGAGTTTTGCATAATAGTCAACTTCTGACTTCGAATGGACGATCAGCTGATCCACATAGGGGCTGGAGACAGCTCTCTCAATAAAGCGATGATAGAGTTTCCCCGCCGCTCCACTTTTTTCATTGTAAATAAAACTGATGATGATGTTCTTTGTCGTGTGCTTCCCATGGAATAAAGAACAGAAGAAGGAGAAAACGATCCCATAGAACTGCTGCATGGATACAATCGAGTCGATGGACTTTCTCTTTCTGAAGAGGTAATATCCCAGTTTGAAGTAATGAGCATATCTCTTCGGCGAATGCATGGATTCATGCTCGATATCAGAACCGAAAAGTTTCCATCTCTTCTTTGTGACATCCGAAAGCGATTTTCTCAATTTATTCCACTCATCAATATTCGCTTTCTTTTTTGGATCAAAATCGACAACAAGTAGATGATATCCCATAAATGTAACCTCCTGCCCCTCTTTTGCACCGTCTCAATATATCACACCAGCTTTTATCTGTCTACAAAATGGGATAAAATACAAAATCACAGGGCTACTTCTGTTACTGTTCACGGGTGGGTCACTTCGCCGC
>OMTP01000027.1 GCA_900313955.1 uncultured Lachnospiraceae bacterium
TGCTTTTGCGGCGAAAATTACTAAGTGAAGGGAGAAGGCCTTTGTGCGAAGCGCCGAAGTGACCCACCCGTGAACAGTAACGACATGTTTTTCTCGAAGCAAAAGTGCCCTCCTGAACAGTTACGTCCGCTTTAAGAAGACGCGGTGCTCTCCGCCAGGCTGTCCGCAGTGGACAGCGTCAAACTTGCCTCCTCCGCAGAATCTGTTGTAGTTGTCGCATTGCTGCTCAGGTATTTTGCCGCATCCTCCGCCTTGCTCGTGCCCGGGAAAGTGCTGATGATAAGCTCAAAGATCTTGTCCGCATTCGCCGAGTCACCCATGAGCCGATAGGAGTGAGCGAGATAATTCATGATGTCGTAATCCTGATCATCAATCTTGTGGGCCAGCTCCAGCTTCGTCGCGGCCGTCTTGTAGTCCCTGGACTGGAAAGCGCTGAGGCCTGCCTGCTTGTAGATCGGAAGAAGCTGGCTTCCAAGCTGTGAGCTAAGAGAATCAAAGATGGCTCTGGTGTCGCTCGACAACTGGTCAGGGTCGACCTCGCTGAGAGAGGAAGCTGCCTGATCCGTCGACCCCTGCTGGTAGCTGTTCATCGCCGAAATAAGTCCCTCATAGGATGTTGCACGCGTGTTGGCTGTCGTCACCTGTGCCGATGCCGTCGATGACGTCTTCTCGGCCTCCTCCACCCTCTTGTTGAGGTTCTGGATCTGCGCCGAATAAGACGCCATGTCGGAGGAGTAGCGGGTCACTTTCTCGTTGGCCGTGCGGTTGATGCTGCTCGTCCGCGCCGGAATAAAAAGAAACCAGACCGCGGCCGCCCCGATGAGCGCCCCTATAATGATATTGAGAGCTGAGAACCGCGCGCGAGGGGCGCGATATGCCGGCTGCATAGAACCCGTCTGGACATTCTCAGCCCCCTCCTGGCCCGTATCCGACCTTCTCCCGCCCCAGAGCGAGAACTTGGGCTCAAGGACCGTCGCTGTGCCCGTCTGTTCATCCACTTCCTTGAGAAAGCGCAGCGTAGTCGTGTTGGTCTTGTCGATGCGGATCGCTTTCTTTAAGAGCTTTCTCGCCTTCTCATACTGCTTCTTGTCGATATAGAGTAGAGCCAGCAGGTGGTAGGCCTTAACCAGTTTTGGATTCTGAGCCAGAATCTTCTTCAGCTGGATCATGGCCACATCCTCATTGCCGTCCAGACAGTTTTTAAGGGCGATGTTGTACTTCTTAATCGTCTGGTTGATGAGATCCAGGCGATTTGCATCCTTGTGGAGATTCTCGATATATTCCGTCGCGATATTGTCCTCGGGCTGGATATTCTTGGATATGACCCACTCTGACAGTGCGGCCACAACCTCTCCTGTCTCAAAATAAACAAGTCCCAGAAGATTTCTGGCCGGAATATTCATCTTATTAAACTTGAGGCTCCGCTTCAACTGGTCAATCGCCCCGCTCAGGTCTCGCACCTGAGCTTTCTCCAGCCCCTGATTGTAGTATATGCCGGAGAGCACGATGGCCTGCTTCTGCACGGATACATCACAGCCGCAGTTGGGGCAATAGGCTGACTCTGTCAGCTCTGCCCCACAGTTCATACATTTCATGGATTACCTGTCCTTTTTGTTCTCTGAGGTTTCCTTCATCATTTCCTTCAGGATGTCAATAACATCCGTCAAGTCTCTCGAGTAGATGGCGCCCTCTGCCTCATCCACATCAAGGGACGGCTTAAACTTCTTCAGTTCTTCTTCGTAATTGATCATTTTCTCCGCTCCTTTATTGCTCCAATCAGATAGAGGCTGCCGCACACGAAGAGATCTCTCCCGTTGCGGTCAGCCATTGCCATCTCATAGGCACGCTCTTCATCCTCCACTTCCGTGACGCCCTCCGCACCGGCCTCACGAAAGAGTGCTGCAATCTTTGCTCTGTCTGTCTTCCGGCTGCCTCTGACTTCCGTCACATAGATGGCATCCCAGAATATCCCCTTCAGAAGATCACGGATCATATCTCTGTAATCTTTGTCGTTGACGACGGCAAAGACAAGAAGGGCGTGCCGCTCTCCCTCGATCCCACGCACAGCCTCCGCGAAGCGGACGATGCCGTTGTCATTGTGGGCTCCGTCGAGAAAGACACCCGGCTCCACTTCTTCCATACGACCGGGCCATTCCATCGAAAGAAGCCCCTTCTTTACAGTTTCCGCTGACAGAACCCTTCTCCAGAAATGATTCTTTTCACCTATGGTTCTGGCTGCAAGAAGAGCCAGAGATGCATTTTCCACCTGATAAGGCGCCCAGGCGTGAATGCTGAAGGTATCGCTACCATCATAGCGGAAAGAAGTTCGAAAATCAATGCACCCGTCTCCCTGAGAGAGAATTTCATAGTCGCCCGGATGAAGTCCTGTGATCGGAACTCCCATTTCATGGGCATGCTGAACCAGCACAGCACTTGCTGCCGGATTGTCGTCCGCATAGACGCACGGCACGCCTGCCTTCATGATACCGGCCTTCTCACCCGCAATCTCCTCGATCGTATGACCCAGATACTGCATATGGTCCATGCCGATCGCCGTGATGACAGTAATCATGGGGGAAAGGAGGGAGTTGGTCGCGTCCAGTCTTCCCCCCAGCCCCGTCTCAATGACAGCGACGCTGACATGCTCTCTTTGAAAATGCACCATGGCCATGAGGTAGAGGAACTCGAAATAGGATGGGTGCCCCTTCCCCTCGCGTTCCATCTCGAGGGCCACATCTTTTACTCTCCAGAAAGCAAAGAGAAAGTCTTCCTCATCGATATTGCGCTCATCGACCTTAATTCGCTCTTCGATTCGAACCAGATGGGGAGAAGTGAAAAGACCGGTTCTCACGCCGTCCTCTTCCAAAAAGCTGGCAAGGAAAGCGCATACGCTCCCCTTGCCATTTGTTCCTGCCACATGGATGGTCAAAAAAGAACGATCAGGCTCCCCTAATCTCAGGAGGCACTCCCGCGTGTGTTCATTGGAGTGCTTTTCTGTGAAGCGGACCAGGTTCTCAATATAGGCAACCGCTTCGTCCATCTCATCTATGATCATTGTTCATTCTCTCCTGTGATAGAAGGCACCGCATTTTCGCTCACCGCACTCGAGGCAGCAAGGCGGCCATAGCCGTAGACCAGCGTGTTCGAAGTACTGAGGACAGCATGACTTGAAGAATTAGCCCTGATCTGTACATTGACCCAGTCGCCCTCCTTCAGCTGAACTCCCTTGATGAGGAGACGTGTGCTATCGATGAACGTTGTATCCACCTGCTCATCGTTGACCGCCATCCTGCATGACTGCGTGAAGTTCTGCCCCTCGACATAGTAGACTCCGTCCGAGCTGACCTTCTGAATCCCCGTGATGGTAACAGGCTTCACTCCCATAGCGAGTACCGATTTCGAATACGGATTGGCTCCTCCGTAGACATAGTGCCTGCCGTAGAGCATATCGTACTGAAGCACCTGCATGTCGAGGAGATAATTTTCGTTTTTCGTCATCGTCTGCTGGAAGCGGAACATGGTCCCCTCGTGAATATTGAGCCGCTTCGTGAGCTCCGCAAATGCCCGGTAGGCAATGATATTTTTCGACTTTTTCTCCATCCCGAAATTGTCCCAGATCAGATAATTGGTCTGGAAGATCGTGCTCCCGTCCTTCATATCCGTATTGGACAATCCCATGGTCGGCAGATGATCCCCGTAGAAGAGGACGACAGTCGGTTCATCGCGCTTATTGAGGGTCTCGATGAGATCGGCGACAAACTGATCCTCCTCGTAAATCTGATTGCAGTAGTACTCCCAGGCCGCATTGGATCCATCGTCCTTTGTCCCCGCAACTGTAATCTCCGGGTCTGCGATCGTATATTCTGTAGGATAGGCGCCGTGGGGCTGAACAGAGACGGTGAAGACAAAATCCCGGTTTCCCGTAGAATCCAGCGCATCTGTGATGGGACCGATCAGATTCTCATCGCGCATCCAGCCATTTTCATTGACATCGTTCTGCGTGTCCATGTACTCCTCTGATGTGAAAGAGGAGAAGCCCAGATAAGAATAAACCGTCTTTCTTCCATAAAATGTCGCCGTATTGTCGTGAATGGCATGGGTCGTGTAGCCCAGCGCGCTGAGGGCAGTCGCCGCGCTCTCGCAGGTTGTCTCCCTCAAAATGCCCTTGTAGGGGTACTCTCCTGCACCAAAATAGCGAAGACTCATGCCCGTCAGCGTCTCGAACTCCGTGTTGACCGTGCCGGCACCAACCGTCGGCACCGTGTAGAGACCGGACGAATACTTCTTACAGAGGGCATGCCAGTTGGGCAGAGGATCCTTGTTGAAACTGAGCCAGCGCACCCGACCCGGATCAAAGAAGGACTCAAGCTGAACAATAATAACATTGGGCATATTGTCCGATTCCACACTCTCATCCAGATTCCCCTCCGCCTTGATAATGGCGTCCACCTGCTTCTGGCTATAGTTGTTGGGCTGATTGATACCCGTGTCAAAGACAGTGACGGACAGGCTGTAGGGGAAGCCGTAGTCCAGATAAGCGTTGGCGATGTTGCTGAAATAAGAAGACAGCTGACCAGTCGCAAGTCCCCATTTTGTAAAGACAAAAAGGCCGACCCAGCCAAGAATCACGCCGGGGACAGCCGCTTTCAGGTTTCTCTTGCCCTGATACTTATCCGCTGTAAAAAATTTCTTCACCAGCCAGACGATGAGGACAATAATGCCTATAAGGGCCAGCATTCTCTGTGCCCTGGAGAAATACTTGCCGATGACGCCGTTGGCTTCTGCCATCATACCCAGGTCGGGTCCTGTGAGAGGCGTCACGCGGTTAGCCAGCAGGATGCCGTTGGCAGCCCCGAAAATTGCCCACGCGATAAAGACGAACATTCTCCAGAATGTCCGTCTTCTCAATAAAAATACAAAAAGCGTTGTCGTAAAAATCAGATAGGCATTGTAGAAGAAGACCTTGGTTCGCTTACTTGCAAACTGTGCCGCCAGAAGAAAGCTGTGGCGGGACATGACCTCGATTAGAAAATAGAGGGCACAGCAGGCCAGAAACTGCAGAGGGAGGGCGTACCGGTTGCAGAGCCGGCACACTTTCTCCTTTCTTGCAGCCTTCACAGGGTCTATCTTCTTTTCTTTTGCCTTTTTATTTCTTATACCTTTCAAGCTGTTCCTCAATCTGCTTCTTCATTGCCTCGTACTTGGCAAGCTTTGCGCGCTCCTCCTCAACCTTAGCCGCAGGAGCTTTGGCGACAAACTTTGGATTATTCAGCATACTGTGAGATCTTGCGATCTCCTTGTCCATCTTCTTATTTTCCTCAGTGAGACGTCTGATCTCCTCATCGCGGTCGACCAGCTCATTGAGCGGAATATAGGCTGTAGCGGCGCTCGTGACGATGCTGACTGCATCCTCATCGATCCCCTCCTTGGAGCTATCCACACGGATATCTGTCGCAAAGAGCATGCGGCCCATGTCGCCCATGGTCTCCTTCAAAGCCACGAAGTCCTTATTGGCCTCCTCGTCCCTGGTGACAATAAAGATCTCTGTCTTCTTCTTGTTCGGAACATTCCTCTCCATGCGCATATTGCGGACGCCGCGGACAAGTTCAATGAAACGGCCAATGAGACGCTCCGCGTCCGGATCTGCCATCGTCTCATCATAGACTGGCCATGCGGCTGTCATGATGGTCTCTTCCTCAGGATTTAAGGTACAGTAGATCTCCTCCGTAAGGAAAGGCATAAACGGATGCAGAAGCTTCAGCGCCTGAGAGAGAACGGACTTCAGTGTCCACAGGGCTGCCGGTGCCGTCGGAGTGTTCAGGCGAAGCTTTGCCATCTCAATGTACCAGTCGCAGAACTCATCCCAGAGGAAGTCATGAATCTTCTGCACAGCGATACCAAGCTCGTACTTGTCCATGTTGTCAGTCACCTCTTTTGTGACCGTGTTGATTCTGGACAGAATCCACTTGTCGGCAGGCATAAGATCCCTCTCGACAGGTTTTGTCAGATCCCCGTCAGGCAGATTCATCATAATGAAGCGGCTCGCGTTCCAGACCTTATTGGCAAAATTGCGACTGGCCTCGACCTGCTCCCAGTAGAAGCGCATATCATTTCCGGGAGCATTTCCCGTGACAAGCGTGAGACGCAGGGCGTCGGCACCGTACTTGTCGATGACTTCGAGCGGGTCAATACCATTTCCAAGGGACTTGCTCATCTTTCTGCCCTGGGAATCGCGAACGAGGCCGTGAATGAGGACATGATGGAAAGGCACCTTGCCGGTCTGTTCAATTCCCGAGAAGACCATACGAATGACCCAGAAGAAAATGATGTCGTAACCGGTAACGAGGACATCTGTCGGGTAGAAATACTTGTACTCCGGTGTCTCTTCCGGCCATCCCAGTGTAGAAAATGGCCACAGAGCTGAGGAGAACCAGGTGTCCAGGGTGTCCGGATCCTGATCGAACTCCTCGCCGCCGCACTCGGGGCAGACATGGGGCTTCTCAGATGCGACGACCATGTGGCCGCACTTTCTGCAGTAGTAAGCCGGAATTCTGTGGCCCCACCAGAGCTGGCGGGAAATGCACCAGTCGTGGATGTTCTCGAGCCAGTGCAGGTAGATCTTGTTAAATCTCTCCGGAACAAATGTCAGCTCACCGGACTTTAAAGCCTCGATGGCCGGCTTTGCCAGCTCATCCATGCGGACAAACCACTGCTGCTTGACCATAGGCTCAACCGTTGTGCCGCAGCGATCATGCGTACCGACAGAGTGGGTGATGGGGACGACCTTGACCAGAAGGCCCTGGGCGTCGAGGTCGGCGACCATCTGCTTTCTCGCCTCGTAGCGGTCGAGACCTGCATACTTTCCGCACTTGTCATTCATGGTGCCGTCATCATTTAAGATGTTGATCTCTTCGAGATTGTGGCGCTTGCCGACTTCGAAGTCGTTGGGGTCATGGGCCGGGGTGATCTTGACACAGCCGGTTCCAAATTCCTTGTCGACATAGGCATCAGCGATGACCGGGATGGTGCGGTCTGTGAGCGGGAGGACCAGCTCGCAGCCGACGAGGTCCCTGTATCTCTCATCGTCAGGATTGACAGCCACAGCGGTATCGCCCAGAAGCGTCTCGGGGCGGGTTGTGGCGATCTCAACATACTTGCCCTCCTGGCCGACAATCGGGTACTTGATGTGCCAGAAGGAGCCGTTCTGGTCGACATGCTCGACCTCAGCGTCAGAAAGAGATGTCTGGCACTTGGGGCACCAGTTGATGATGCGGGATCCCTTGTAGATATATCCCTTATTGTAGAGGTCGATAAAGACCTTCTGAACAGCTTCGGAGCAGCCCTCGTCCATGGTGAACCTTTCGCGCTCCCAGTCAGCGGAAGACCCCATCTTATGGAGCTGGGTCATGATACGGGTGCCATATTCTTTTCTCCAGTCCCAGCAATATTCGAGGAACTTCTCGCGGCCGATCTCACGCTTGTCGATACCCTTGTCCTTCAGGGCATTGGTCACCTTGACCTCTGTCGCAATCGCGGCGTGGTCCGTGCCCGGCTGCCACAGGGTCTCATATCCCTCCATTCTTTTCCATCGAATGAGAATATCCTGCAGAGTATTGTCGAGAGCGTGTCCCATGTGCAGCTGACCTGTGATATTTGGCGGCGGCATCACAATGGTAAAAGGTTTTTTGTCCGGATTAACTTCGGCGTGGAAGTATCCGGCATCCAGCCATTTCTGATAAAGACGATCCTCAAGTCCCTTGGGATCGTATGTCTTTGCAAGTTCCTTCTTCAAAATGAATATCCTCCTTTTGCAGCCTACACTCCCTTAGCCCAACGGGTATTCTGTGAACAGCACTTCCGGAGTGGACCTTTGATGGGTGGCCGCGGAGGAAGTGCTTTCCACAGAACACCCGCGCGGATCTATAGGCGTAACTTTTTGCAGCACTCGTGGCGAATTATACGCCTGTTTGCTGCTTCTGTCATCCCTTATGCGAGGTTGAAAATGATAATTCCGGCGATAATAAGTAGATTACCAATAATTTTCTTCTTTGTGATGGGCTCTTTAAAGAAGAGCCAGGAAAGAAAAACGACCCAGACATTGCCCAGCGTCTCCATTACGGAGCCGCTCTTGACGGCGACTCCCTTGCCATAGCCGATAATTCCCAGAATCATCCCGGCGAACATCATGCCGTAACCGACGATCACGAGCCAGTTGAGGTATTCCCGTATGACGCTCTTGTGCTCCATCATGGCGCTTTTCTTTAAGAGCATCTGGGAAAATGCAGCGATGGTCGAGGACAGGGCAAACATAAACACCCATGGATTAAATTCACTTAGCATCCTGATTCACCAATAAGATTCCTATAAAAACAATGACAATACCGACAAGATTGAGTGGCTTCACCTTCTCGTGAAAGAGCACAATGCCCCATAAAAATGTCCAGAAGATGGCGAATGCCCGGTTGGCATAGACAATGGAGAGATCGAAGTGCTTGATAATCTGCTGCCACAAAACAGCGTACGTGCCCAGGCACACAAGCTCCATAAACATCCAGAAAAGTCCTGTCCTGTCCAGACCATTCAGAGTCTTTCCGAAGATCTCAATGGACCCCGGATGGGATGAGGCCATCTTGGAACAGACCGAAGACCCTGTGTAGATCACGACGGCAGCCTGAATAGCCAGCTCGTTCATGACGGTCATTTTCTTTTTTTCAGCAGCCATATATCCTTGATTCCTAGTAACTGTTCAGGACGGGCTCTTTGCGGAGAGAAAAACATGTCCTCAGCGGCGAATTGTCCTTGCGAGCGAACCTTCGTCATCGATCAGGCCTTCTTTTGAGCCGAGGAGGACATGTTTTTCTCGAAGCAAAAGTGCCCTCCTGAACAGTTACGATTCCTATATAAAATAAAAAGATGACTCCCGGCCGTGAAGACCGGAAGCCCGTAAACAACTGGATCAGTTTAATTTGAGATTCTTGAGAAGAGATCCTAAATTGGTTGTGAGATCTTCGCTCTTCGGAATCCTTACCTTCTCTTCCTCGACCGGCTTGGGAGCCTCCTCCTCAAGAGCCTTCATGGAAAGGGAGATGCGGTCGTCCTTGATGCCGATGACCTTGACCTTGACTGTCTGACCGACTTCCAGCGCTTCCTTCGGGTGCTTGAGTCTCTTGCCATTTGTGATCTGGGAGATATGAACAAGACCGTCGACGCCATTGCCCAGACTGACAAATGCGCCGTAGGCCTGCAGGGACTGGACTGTTCCCTCTGTCACAAGACCGACCTTGAGGTTGCTGATGGTTTCAGCGCGCTCAGCGTCTCTCTTCTCCTTGAGGAGATCGCGGGAGCCGCAGACAAGGCGGTTGTCCTTATCATCTGCCGTGATGACACGGACAGGAATGGTCTTTCCCCTGAAGGACTCCAGATCCTCCACATAGGTGAGCGAGAGCTGGGAAGCCGGAACGAAAGCGCGAACACCGTCGAGATAACCGACAACGCCACCCTTCACGGTTTCGGCGACAGTGAGCTCTGTCTCCGTCTTGTTCTCAAGCATCTCCTTGAACTTCTTCCAGGAGAGCTTCTCGGTTGCATCTCTTCTGGACAGGAGGATGTTGCCGTGGCCGTCATCCATTCTGAGAATGGTTGCGGATACCTTGTCGCCTGTGTGGACATCATTTACGATGGAAAACTTGGGATCTGCGGAATAATCCAGAGCACGGATAATTCCCTCTGCATAATATTGAAGGTCAATTGTCACCTCGCTGTCGGAGACACCTGTCACAGTTCCCTCGACAATATCTCCCACCTTCAGCTCGCGCATGGACTCATCAAGCTCATTCTTGAAATCATCCATCGTCTCAGCTGCTGCCGGAGCAGCCTCATTTTCTTTATTCAGTTCGTCTGCCATTTTGTATCCTCCCTCGTTACATCTAATCTATTGCAAATGACTTTGCCTATGGGCATTTTCCCACAGATATCTTTTTTAAGTGTACCATATTTTCCACACTTTGCGCATGGGAAAATATCTTTTTATGCCTCATACCCTTCCAGCGGCGGCATGCCGGGACGGCCATGGCAGTTCTTGTACTTCTTGCCGCTGCCGCATGGGCACGGATCGTTCGGATAGATCTTCTTCTTCTTGACGGTGGGCTGTTTCTTCATCGATTCATCCTGACCGCGGTTGGTGCTGATATTCTTAGGACCTTCCTCGTTGTTGTCCACCTTCTCCTCGAGACGGAGGTGGAAGAGGATGCGGACGGTCTCCTCCTGAATGTTCTGCGTCATCTCCTCGAACATATCGAAGCCGACAATTCTGTACTCGACCTTGGGATCCTTCTGTGCATACGCCGTGAGGCCAATTCCCTGGCGCAGCTGCTCCATATCGTCGATATGGTTCATCCAGCGGGCGTCAATAACCTTGAGGAGGACGATTCGCTCGAGTTCGCGCATCTTGTCTTCACCTGGGAAGATCTTGTCAAACTCCGCTTCCTTCTGCTCATACAGATCCGTTGCTGTCTCCTTGACCTTCTGTTTGAGCTGATCCTTCTTCTTGAGGTCCCTGACATCGTCAAGTGTCAACGGCTGCATGGGGATGATGCTTATGAGCTCGCGGTTGAGAGCATCAAGATCATACTCCTCCGGCTCCTGGTCCTCACCGATGATGGAGTCGATCTTGCGGTCGACAACAGCGCTCATCATACCCAGGATCTGATCGCGCATATTTTCGCCGTTCAAAACCTGGCCGCGCTGTTTGTAGATGATCTCTCTCTGATCGTTATTGACCTGATCGTACTCAAGGAGGCTCTTACGGATCGCAAAGTTGTTGCTTTCAATCTTTCTCTGCGCCTTCTCGATGGCAGAACTCAGCATCTTGTGTTCAATCGGCTCATTTTCAGGAACGCCGAGAGTCTCGAAAGTCTGAATGAGCCGTTCGGAACCAAAGAGGCGCATGAGGTCATCCTCGAGAGAGATATAGAAGCGGGACTCGCCGGGATCTCCCTGACGGCCGGAACGACCGCGCAGCTGGTTATCGATACGTCTGGACTCATGGCGTTCCGTACCGATGATCCGAAGACCACCGGCCTCTCTTGCCTCGTCGTCCAGCTTAATATCCGTACCACGACCGGCCATGTTGGTCGCGATAGTGACAGCACCTGCCTCACCGGCATGGGCGACGATCTCAGCCTCAAGTTCATGGTACTTGGCGTTCAATACGTTGTGAGGAATCCCTTCTCTCTTTAAGAGCCTGGAGATATGCTCGGAGACATCAATCGTGATGGTGCCGACCAGGACCGGCTGCTTGCGGGCATGCGCTTCTTTGACCGCCTCGACGACAGCATGATACTTCTCCTTCTTGGTCTTGTAGACGCTGTCCTCATAGTCCTTGCGGATGACTGGCTTGTTGGTCGGAATCGTCACAACGTCCATGCCGTAGATCTCACGGAACTCCTGCTCTTCTGTCGCAGCAGTACCTGTCATACCGCACTTCTTGTCGAACTTGTTGAAGAAGTTCTGGAAAGTGATGGTTGCCAGAGTCTTGGACTCCTGCTTGACCTTGACATGTTCCTTGGCCTCAATCGCCTGATGCAGACCATCCGAGTAACGGCGGCCCTCCATGATACGACCGGTAAAGTCATCGACGATGAGAACCTGATCGTCCTTGACGACATAGTCCTGATCGCGGTGCATGAGATAGTTGGCGCGAAGAGCCAGATCCACACCGTGCTGGATCTCCAGATTGTTTGCGTCGGACAGGTTGTCAATGTGGAAGAACTGCTCTGCCTTCTTGACGCCCTGATCTGTAAGTGTGACGATCTTGTCCTTCTCGTTGACAATGAAGTCACCTGTCTCGGTGATCTCTTCTCCCATGATGGCTGCCATCTTGGTCATCTCGCCTGATGCCTCGCCCTGTGTCAGCTGCTTGGCGAAGAGGTCGCAGACCTCATAGATTCTTGTGGACTTGCCACTCTGACCGGAAATGATGAGAGGCGTGCGGGCCTCATCGATGAGAACCGAGTCAACCTCATCGATGATGCAGTAGTGAAGGCCTCTCTGAACCATCTGCTCTTTGTAAATGACCATGTTGTCACGCAGATAGTCGAAGCCCAACTCATTGTTGGTGATGTAGGTGATATCGCAGTTATAGGCGGCGCGTCTCTCGTCCGGCTTCATAGGCTGAAGAATACAGCCGACGGTCAGGCCGAGGAAGCGATGGATCTGCCCCATCCAGTTGGCATCACGGTTGGCCAGGTAATCGTTGACGGTGACGACGCACACGCCCTTGCCCTCGAGGGCGTTGAGATAAGCCGGAAGGGTACAGACGAGGGTCTTGCCTTCACCTGTTCTCATCTCGGCAATTCTTCCCTGATGAAGAATGATGCCGCCGATCAGCTGGACACGGAAGTGCTCCATTCCCAGGACTCTGCGGGACGCCTCGCGGCACACTGCATAGGCCTCGGGAAGAATATCATCCAGGGTCTCTCCTTTTTGCAGGCGCTCCTTGAACTCGGGGGTCTTGGCCTTGAGTTCGTCGTCGCTCAACTCCATCATGGATGGGCGGAGGGCCTCGATTTTATCGACAATCGGCCTGATACGCTTCAGCTCGTGGTCGCTGTGCGTACCAAAAACTTTCGTAATAAAACTCATTTCCTATCTTCTCCTTAAAGGTAAACCATAGCCGGCTACCGGCATCTCTTCGGAATGAAAGCGGAAAGCGCTTCCTCCGCGGACATCCCCTGAAGGTCCACTCCGGAAGTGCTTTCCTCTTTCATTCCGGGAGACGCGAACGCCCAGTAACCATTGCCGTAAAACGGCATCAACTCGTCCTATCATAACACGGATGAGGATGTGGAGCAACAATAAAAAAGCAGCCGCACCGATAAGGCGCGGCCGCAAATCTTAAAATTTTAGCAACTGTTCAGCAGGCCTGACGAAGGCGCGATAAAAAAGCACTTCCGAAGTGGACC
>OMTP01000306.1 GCA_900313955.1 uncultured Lachnospiraceae bacterium
CCTGCTTTTGCGGCGAAAATTACTAAGTGAAGGAAGAAGGCCTTTGTGCGAAGCGCCGAAGTGATCCACCCGTGAACAGTGACGTAAAATGAAAGGATGAAGAAAGGAGGGGCAGGAAAATGAGTAGAGTGATCGACGAGGCGGTCTGCCCGGTCTGCTTCCACCACTGCACCCTGAAAGAAGGCCAGGTGGGCATCTGCAGGGCGCGCAAAAATATTGAAGGGCGGATCATGGACATCAACTATGGGGTTCTGACGGCGCTGGCCCTGGATCCCATTGAGAAGAAGCCTCTCAGGATGTTCTGCCCGGGGGCCAGGATCCTGTCCGTGGGCAGCTTCGGCTGCAACCTGTCCTGCCCCTTCTGCCAGAACGCCTCCATTTCCCAGGCTGACGAGAAGACGGTGGACACGGAATTCGTCTCCCCCGAGAAGCTGGTCCGGATCGCCCTGTCGCTTAAAAAAAGGGGAAATGTGGGCATCGCCTTCACCTACAATGAACCCATGGTCGGCTGGGAATATGTGCGTGACGCCGCCCGCCTGGCCAGAAGCGAAGGCCTCAAAACCGTTCTGGTCACCAATGGAACAGCGGAAATTCCCATTCTTGAACAGGTGCTCCGCTACATCGACGCCATGAATGTGGATCTGAAAGCATTTACCGAGGACTACTACAAAATGTGCGGCGGCAGTCTCGAGGAGACGAAAGACTTCATCGAGCGGTCCGCCCAGAAATGCCATGTGGAAGTCACCACCCTCATCGTTCCCGGGTACAACGACAGCGACGAGGAAATGGACCATTTGTCTGACTGGCTGTCCTGGATCAGCTACGGCCTGCCCCTTCACGTGACGCGGTATTATCCCCGCTACAGGTTCGACGCCCCCGCCACGCCGGTCGAGACCATCTACCATCTCGCCGAAGTCGCCCGCAAAAACCTTCGCAACGTCTTCGTCGGCAACTGCTGAGGAAGTCAGACGCCTGCACCTTCTCCGTTACTGTTCACGGGTGGGTCACTTCGCCGCTTCGCACAAAGGCCTTCTTCCTTCACTTAGTAATTTTCGCCGCAAAAGCAGGCGGCGAAAATCGAATGCGCTCCGGAAGAAGGCCTTTGTGCTCCGCGCCGGCGTGCCCCGTGAACTGTAACCCTTCTCCGGGCATTTCATAGATGTTCCCTGCTCCGAGCAAACAGGAGTGTCCGGATCCTTTGGTTCCACCTCAGCGGTTCTTTTTGTAGATGGCGGCGAGGCCGTAGATCATGAGCTCCGGGTCGTAGTGGACCTGATGGGCCATATGGGGGAGAACTTCCTCCGCGTGGGCGCCGGTCGCCACGAGGACCGGGTTATCTTTCTGCTCGAGGAGAAAGCGGTCGATCATGCCGTCAATCATGGAGGCGGTCCCGTAGATTGCCCCGCTCTTCATGCACTCCACAGTGCTCGTGCCGACGACACGGCCGGGGTGGTCGAAGCTGATCCGGGTCAGCATGGACGTCCCCTGAAAGAGGGCGTCGTAGGCCAGCATAAGACCGGGGCAGATCGCTCCTCCCCGGTACTCTCCTCTTCCATTTAAATATGCAAGCGTCGTCGCCGTACCGAAGTCGATGATGATGGCCGGAGCCCCGTAGCGCGCAAGAGCGCCGACAGAATCCGCCACCAGATCCGCGCCGAGCGTCTTGGGATCATCAATGCGGATGACAAGACCATTTTTCACACCGGGACCGACAACAAGAGGAGTGATGCCGGTCACCCTCTTTGCTGCCCTCTCAATTCTTGCCGTGAGGGGCGGGACGACACTGGCGATAATTGCGCCGTCGATGGCGTCATTTTCCACATGGCGAAGTCTTAAAAGAGAGGCGAGCAAGATGGCGTACTCGCTCTCTGTCCTCTTCATGTCCACGGACAGCTGGTCGGTCCAGACGAGCTCCTCCCCTCTCAGAACTCCAATCTCTGCAAATGCGTTGCGAACGTCGATCGCAAGGAGCATGTTGCCCTCCCTTCTGAAAATGCGGGGTCACTGCACCCCGAAGAAGCTCTCGTCGCGGCCGCTGCCGCCGGTGAGCTCGTTGTAGATGAGGCACTCGTAGTCGTCGAGCATCCGGGTCTCTTCTTTGCCGGCGCTGTCGGACCCCCAGGCGTGCATGGCGCCGTCGGTGCCCAGATAGCCGTAGGAATTCATGGCCGGGATGGTCTGCCTCTGCTGTAAGAGGAAATTCTGGTAGCCGCTCCTCGTAAGGCCCGTGAGAGTCATGAGATAGCTCGACAGGTAGTTGGCGCTTAAGACCTGGTCCTGTTTCTCGGGAATATCGTAGTTGGCCCAGATGAAGTAGCGGGTCTCATAGGTGAGCTCCTGCTCTTCGATGTCGAGATCGCTCATGCTGTCTTTTCCCAGGCAGTACTCCCAGAAATCATCGCCGATCTGCGGCTGGTGGTCGCCCCAGAAGACGATGAGGGTCTTCTCGTCGAGCCCGCTGAAGTAGTCGATCAGCTCTTTCAGTGCCTCGTCCGTCATGTGGGTCAGCGTCAGATACTGTTCCGCCTGGCCCTTATTTTCCCCGTTGAAATCCGGAACATGGATCGTCGAGGCGAGAGACGGATTGTTGTAGGCGCTGTGATTCTGCATGGTGATATTGAAGAGAAAGAGCTTCTGGCCCCTTTTCTTATTTTTCACATAATCGATCAGCCTCTCAAAATCAGCCTTGTCGGAGACAAAATCTCTGACCTTCGCGGCTCCCTGGAAGTCATTGTCGATCGTGAGGAAGTCGTCAAAGCCCATGCGCGGGTAGACCATCTGCCGGTTCCAGCCGTATTTTCCATAGGGATGGAGAGCAATGGCATCATAGCCCTGGGCCTTGAGGATCCGCGCGAGCGAGAACTGGTCCTCCTTGATGAAGGAATTGTAGACGACCGTCTGCGGCGAGATGACGCAGGAGTTGCCCGTCAGAAACTCATATTCCGTGTTGGCCGTCGTCCCGCCCTTGACCGAGACAAGCATGCGCCCGTCCTGAAAGTTCTCCGACCCCGTCAGTGAATTGAGATACGGCAGCACCTCCTGATCCGCCTTGAAATTCGGGTAGATCGAGAAATCCGAAAATGCTTCATCCATGATGCAGATGACATTTTCCGGAACATCCAGGCTTTCATTTGCAGAGGCGCCCTTGCTTTCATTTTCCGAATTGGAAATAATTTCTTTCACATGCTCTTTGGAGTAGGAATCCGGCGCCTCCGGGTAGGACGCTTTGGCAAATGCAAAAAATCCCGACTCCATGCCGAAGAGGCGGTAGGTGTACCAGGGCTGCCAGTCGCGCAGCCAGATGCCCTGACCCTCCAGGAAATCTGTCTGGAAAATGAGCCCCCAGAAGGAGAAAATGAGCGCTGCACTGATGACGCGCGATCCCACCTTTCCTGCGGTGCGGCCGAAATTGTGCCACACGCGGGCGTGGATGTAAAAACCTGTCACGGCGCAGGTGAGGACGAGACACGTCACCATCTGCCAAGTGAAGGTGTAGGTGTAGTTGCCCGAGACGGACATGCCGGTCCGCATGGAGCCGAAATCGATCCACTGGAAGGGCACGCCGCGGAAGCGCAGGACAAAGTAGTTGACCAGGGCCCAGACGAGAAAGAGCCAGTTGCCGATGGTCATGCCCATACTGAGCGAATTGGTCAGAAAAACGAGGATGAGGTAGATGAAGAAGGTGATGAACCAGCCCAGAACATGATAGCGGAACTCCATGACCTCATTGATGTAATAGTTATTGATGAGCTCGACCTCGTAGAAGCTGAGCACTGCGTTGACGAAGATGACGGCAAAGGTCGCGGCGACCGCAAGAGGGCTGTCGAAGGCATAGCGTGTCTCCCTTTTGCCTTTTTTCAGGACGTTCACCCACACGGCCTCCGCGCCCGAGGCGAGCGTGAGCAGAACGAGCGCCCAGAAAATCATTCCTCGCTGGTTCTGCAGGGGCGGAACGAAGGTCAGGTAGAGTTCCGGGGCCGGCTTAAAGAAGAGATCCCATTGGGAGATGAGGTAAATGAGGACGGCGGCAGTCCCGATGAGCCGAAGGAGAATCTGCACCGCAAGGGGCATCTTCCTCTTCTTTTTTACATTTTCCTGATTGGTTTCGTAGCTTCCTTCAGCCATGAAAGTTCTTCACCCTCCACATATGGTGCAATTTTCTCGTAGACGGCCTTGTGGTAGTCGTTGAGGAGCTTTATGTCCGACTCCTCCATATACCCTGTATCGATCGCGTCGAGGTCAATGGGTACATAGGTGAGCGGTGCAAAGGCAAGAAAATGCCCGAATTCCGTCACGGAGTCCTCGACGCACTCGGTAATGGATTCTGTCCGGATGCCATACTCTCCCTCGCGGTAAATGCCCGGCTCGTCCGATGTGATCATGCCGGGGACAAAGGCGGGATCCCGGCGGAACTTGCCCGCTTTTGTGCGGATGCCCTGCGGTCCCTCGTGGACGTTGAGGATGTAGCCGATGCCGTGGCCTGTCCCGTGATTGAAGTCAATGCCGTACTTCCACAGGGGCTCCCTCGCAAAGGTGTCGAGGTTGACGCCGGTGCATCCCTCCGGGAACCTGGCGTAGAGAAGGCGCAGATTAGAGCAGGCGACCAGGGTGAAGTCCCGCTTCATGGCAGGCGTCAGGTCGCCCAGGACGATGGTGCGGGTGACGTCGGTCGTGCCGCCCATGTACTGGGCTCCGGAGTCGACGAGGAGGAAGCCGCTGGGCTGAAGTGTTGCGCAGGAATCCTCGGTCGGGGCATAGTGGGCCATGGCCGCATTTGCATTGTAGGCGGAAATGGTGCCGAAAGACAGGTCGAGATAGGACGGAATCTCGGCGCGCATGGCGTCAAGGGCATTTGCCGCAGAGACTTCGGTGATGGTCTCTTTGCCTATTCTCTTTTTCAATTCATAGATAAAATGGCAGACGACGACGGAGTCCTGCAGATAGACGTCGCGGATGTGGCTGAGTTCGACCGGATTTTTGACGGCCTTGAGATCAGTCGTCGGGTTGACGGCGTCGATGATCTTCTCTTTTTCGTTGAGAACGTGGAAGAGCTCGTCACTCGTGCACATGCGGTCGAGGAGAATGGGTCCCTCGAAATGATAGTCACGCAGATAATCCCACAGGTCGTCGTAGTCGTGCAGCTTGATCTTGTGAACTCTCAGGTGGTCTCTCAGCTCCTGGGTCTCTTCGCCCGGCTGCAGGAAAAAATCGACGGTTGTAAGGCCGATGAGGGCGTAGGACATGGCGACAGGATTGCAGGTGATGTCGCCGCCGCGGATATTGAAGAGCCACATGATGTCGTCGAGTTTGGACAGCATGAGGTAGGAGGCTCCGTGCTGCTTCATGAGGGCGCGAACGCGGGTCAGCTTGTCTTCGACTCCCTCCCCCGTGATGCTCTCGTCGAGGACTCTGACCGGATGGCAGGGCATGGGCGGCCGGTCCATCCACAGATCACGGGCCAAGTCCACGCTGCTGTCGACGCGGGCGCCCTTGAACCTGGCGATGCGGCGGTAGTTCATGCCGTCGCGGGCCGTGACGCAGCGGCCGTCGAAGCCCAGGACCTGCCCGTCCTGCAGCATCTCTTCCAGGTACTGGCCGGCCGTCGGCACGTCCTTCTCTCCCATCTTCATGAGGTCATAGCCAGTGTCCTCGATCTCCCTTTGAGCGGAGATGAAGTATCTTCCATCTGTCCACAGTCTGGCTTCGTCCTGGGAAATGATCAGGGTCACGTTGTCGCTTGTGCATCCCGAGAAGAACTCCGAGACTTTGTAGTAGTCCCCGACGTACTCCGATCCATGATCATCCGATGAAGTGATGAGATACTCATCTATTCCCTCCGCCTTCATCGCAGAGCGAAGCGACAGAAGACGCTTTCTTATCGTTTCATGATCTACCATACTAGGTTCACCTGATTTCTTAAGTATTCGTATTTCAACTCACCTATTCTATCATACCTGTGCAAAAAAACAACTCCACGAAAAAAGGTTACTGTTCACGGGGGGTCACTTCGCCGCTTCGCACAAAGGCCTTCTTCCTTCACTTAGTAATTTTCGC
>OMTP01000037.1 GCA_900313955.1 uncultured Lachnospiraceae bacterium
GCGCTCCGGAAGAAGGCCTTTGTGCTCCGCGCCGGGGTGCCCCGTGAACTGTAACGTTTATGCTTCCCGCTCCATCTCCTTCTTGAGATTCTGCTGGGCTGTGCTCAGCATGAGCTTGATGCGGTTAAGCTGGTTGACCTCCGAGGCGCCGGGATCGTAGTCGACAGCAGCGATGTTGACCTCGGGATGACGGCGGTGAATCTCCTTGATGACGCCCTTGCCGACGATGTGGTTAGGCAGGCAGGCGAAAGGCTGGATGCAGACAATGTTGGGAACACCGTCCTCAATGAGCTCCAGCATCTCGCCGGTCAGGAACCAGCCCTCGCCGGTCTGGTTGCCGATGGAGACAACAGGCTCCGCCATTTTCGCCAGATGGCGGATGTCGGCCGGCGGATTGAAGTGCTTCGACTTCTTAAACTCGCGGCTCGCCGCGGAGCGGATCATTTCCACCGCCCTGACGGCAGCATTCATTTCCAGCTTGTACGCCTGGCTGAATCCAAGATTGTCCGTCTTGAAGTTGCCATTGTAGAAGCTGTACTGGAAGAAGTTGAGGAACTCCGGCACGATGACCTCGGCCCCCTCCTTCTCGAGGAGCTCCACAAGGTGGTTGTTGGCGGTCGGCGAATATTTGACCAGGATCTCCCCGACGATGCCGACACGCGGCTTCCTCTCATCCGTGATCGGCAGGTTGTCAAAGTCGTGGATGATGCTCTTGCAGATCTGGATGTATTTTCTGTAGCTCAGCTTCTCGCCGCCGACAAACTTGCAGACGTAGCGGTTCCATTTTTCATACATGCGGTTGGCCGATCCTTTAACCTTCTCGTAGGGGCGCATGCGGTAGAGGCATTTCTGCAGAATGTCTCCGATGACCGACGAGTAGACAAGACGCAGAAGAAGCTTGGGCGTGATCTTGAATCCCGGCTGCTTCTCAAGACCTGAGAAGTTGAGGGAAATGACCGGCACGTAGCCAAGTCCGGCCTTGACAAGGGCCCGGCGGATGAAGGCAATGTAGTTAGACGCACGGCATCCGCCGCCCGTCTGCGTGATAACGACAGCCGTCTTGTGGGTGTCGTACTCTCCGCTCATGAGGGCGTCCATGATCTGGCCGACGACGATGAGGGACGGGTAGCAGGCGTCGTTGTTGACGTACTTGAGTCCCTGATCAATGGAGTGGCGGTTGTCATTGCCCAGGATGACCAGGTTGTAGCCCTCGGCGCGGAAGGCATCCTGGAAGAGGCGGAAGTGAATCGGGGCCATCTGGGGTGCCAGGATGGTGTACTTCTTCTTCATCTCCGGCGTGAACTTGACGCGCTCGAAGGCGGCCGACTCGATCTTCCTCTCCGGCTTCTTCATGTCACGGACGCGGATAGCCGCCAGCAGGGAGCGGACACGGATGCGGGCGGCTCCCAGGTTGTTGACCTCGTCGATCTTGAGGCAGGTGTAGATCTTGCCGCTGCCCGACAGAATCTCCTGAACCTGATCGGTCGTGACCGCATCGACGCCGCAGCCGAAGGAATTGAGCTGGATGACATCGAGGTCGTCCCTTGTCTTCACATAGTTGGCGGCCGCGTACATACGGGTGTGGTACATCCACTGGTCGTTGACGCGAATGGGCCGCTCGAGCTCGCCCAGATGGGAGATAGAGTCCTCGGTGAGAACGGCCATGCCGTAGGAGTTGATGAGCTCAGGGATGCCGTGGTTGATCTCCGGGTCGATATGGTAGGGACGGCCGCACAGGACAATGCCATGCCGTCCCGTCTTCTTCAGATACTCGAGCGTCTCCTCTCCCTTCTTCTCGATGTCGCGGCGGCAGGCCTCAAGCTCCGCCCAGGCAGCACGGCAGGCATTTTCCACCTCTATCTGCGGAATATCCCTGAAAATGGCAGCCATGCGCTTTGTAAATGTCTTCTCGTCGGACAGGGCCAAAAATGGATTCATGAAGCGGACGCCCGGATCTCTGAGCTCCTCGACGTTGTTCTTGATATTTTCCGCATAGGACGTGACAATCGGGCAGTTGTAGTGATTGATCGCTCCAGGGAACTCATTTCTCTCGAATGGAATGCAGGGCATCCAGATGAACTTGACCCCCTGCTTTAAGAGCCACTCCACATGACCGTGGGCCAGCTTTGCCGGGTAGCACTCGGACTCAGACGGGATGGACTCGATGCCGAGCTCGTAGATCTTGTGGGTGCTCAGGGGCGACAGGACGACCTGATAGCCAAGCTTTGTGAAAA
The DNA here is from genome assembly GCA_900313955.1 of uncultured Lachnospiraceae bacterium. Lineage (GTDB taxonomy): Bacteria > Bacillota > Clostridia > Lachnospirales > Lachnospiraceae > Chordicoccus. The sequence goes on from OMTP01000037.1 coordinate 2,235, forward strand.
ATGTGAACCAGAGCGGATAGTTCTCGTACATGTTGAGGACGCGCGGGATGCCGACCTGGCCCCTGGGCGCCTTGTCGGATGTGAGAGCTGTGTATCCGAAAATGCGCTTCAGCTTATATTCATAGAGGTTGGGCAGATGGTCCTTATTCTTCTCTTTGCCGATTCCCCTCTCACAGCGGTTGCCGGAAATAAACTTGCGTCCGCCGGAGAAGTTGTTGATGGTAAGGCGGCACTGGTTGGTACAGCCGTGGCATCTCGCAGAAGATGTCTGGTACTTAAACGTCCGGATCTTGTCGATCGAGAGCATGGTGGACTCTGCCTTTTCCGCGCATCTCTCCTTTGCGATGAGAGCTGCGCCGAAGGCGCCCATGATGCCGGCGATGTCGGGGCGGATGACCTCGCAGTCTGCGATCTTCTCGAAGGCGCGCAGGACGCCGTCGTTGTAGAAGGTGCCGCCCTGGACGACGATATTTTTGCCGAGCTCACTTGCGTCGGAGACCTTGATGACCTTGTAGAGGGCATTTCGGATGACCGAATAGGAGAGTCCGGCGGAGATATCGGCGACTGTCGCCCCCTCCTTCTGGGCCTGCTTGACCTTGGAGTTCATGAAAACCGTGCAGCGGGTGCCCAGGTCGATCGGCTGCTCTGCAAAGAGCGACGCCTTGGCGAAATCCTGGACGGAGTAGTTGAGGGTCTTTGCGAAGTTCTCGATAAAGGAGCCGCAGCCCGAGGAGCAGGCCTCGTTCAGCATGACGTCGTTGACGGCGTGGTCCTTGATGCGGATGCACTTCATGTCCTGTCCTCCGATGTCGAGAATGCAGTCGACATCCGGGTCGAAGAACTGAGCCGCATAGTAGTGGGCGATGGTCTCGACCTCGCCTTCGTCGAGCACAAGGGCAGACTTTAAGAGAGCTTCGCCGTAGCCTGTCGAGCAGGCCCCTCTGATCACGACGTCAGAAGGCATTTTCTCGCTCATGTCGAGGATGGCGCGGATGGAAGTCGCCAGTGGATCGCCGTGGTTATTATCATAGAAGGAATAGAGAAGCTCGCCATTTTCAGAGATAAGTGCTGTCTTTGTGGTCGTCGATCCGGCGTCGATGCCGAGGTAGGCATTTCCATGATAATTAGCCAGGTCGCCCTTTTTGACCTTGTACTGGCTCTGGCGCCGGATGAAGGCTTCGTATTCATCGTGGTCCTTGAAGAGGGGCTCCATGCGGGCGACTTCGACTTCCATCTTGACGCCCTTCTCGAGGGTATCCATGAGTTCCTTGAGGGAGCGGCCGAGGGAGGCCTCGTCGAAGGCCTTCTCTTCCACTTTGGCTTCCGTGCGGGCAGCGTCCTCTGCATTCAAGGCTGCGCCCTGGGCTGCGAAGAGATGGGAATTCTCCGGCACAATGGTGTGCTCCTCGTCGAGATGCAGGGTGCGGACATAGGACGCGCGCAGCTGATCCAGAAAATGCAGGGGTCCCCCGAGGAAGGCCACGTGTCCCCTGATCGGCTTGCCACATGCAAGTCCCGAGATGGTCTGGTTGCAGACGGCCTGGAAAATGGACGCTGCCAGGTCCTCTTTTGTCGCTCCTTCGTTGATGAGGGGCTGGATGTCGGTCTTGGCGAAGACGCCACAGCGGGCCGCGATCGGGTAAATGGACTTGTAGTTTCTGGCGTACTCGTTGAGTCCCGGGGCATCCGTCTGCAGGAGATCGGCCATCTGGTCGATGAAGGAGCCCGTGCCGCCGGCGCAGGTTCCGTTCATTCTCTCCTCGACGTTGCCGTTTTCAAAGTAAATGATCTTGGCGTCCTCGCCGCCCAGCTCGATGGCGACATCGGTCTTGGGGCAGAATTCCTTGAGGGAGGAAGCGACGGCGACAACCTCCTGGACGAAGGGCACTCCCAGATGTTTTGCCAGAGTGAGTCCGCCCGATCCTGTAATGGCGGGCTTCACGGTGAGGTCGCCGAACTTCTCATAGGCCTCGCGAATCATGCGGGCCGCTGTCTTCTGAATCTCCGCGAAGTGTCTCTGATAGTCCGCAAAGAGGAGCTTTTTGTTCTCATCCATGAGGGCGATCTTGACAGTCGTGGAACCAATATCAATTCCTAACGTATAATTATGTTCAGACATAGGCTATCCTTTTCCTTAGATGTATCACAACCATTTGGGTAAATGTCCCAAACTACACGCATTATACGGCAGGGCTTTTTCTTTGACAAGGAACAGTTTGGGGCTTTCGTTGCCTTCCACCACAGGATGTTACAGTTCACACGTTGGCCAACAGGTGCCATGTGGAAAGCACTTCCTCCGCGGACATCCCCGTGAGGATCCACTTCGGAAGTGCTTTCCACATGGCGCCCTGGGTGACCCGTGAACTGTAACCCACAGGATCGTTACAGTTCACGGGGCACCCCGGTGCGTAGCAAAAAGACCTTCCATCAGGGCGC